>NZ_JBHNYX010000014.1:0-110284 GCF_054960505.1 Alteromonas sp. G4i13
TTTTTCTGCCCCACCGTTCTTATTCAATTAACTTTAGCCATCACTCGTGATGGTTTCGATAAGCTCGCCGAGTACAGTTTCGGCTTTGCTGGTTTCAACCTGACATGTGCCTGCGTTCATGTGACCGCCACCGCCGTACTTCAAACATAACTCACCTACGTTAGTGTTAGAGGTGCGGTTGGTAATTGACTTCCCAATTGCAAACACTACGTTTTGCTTTTTAAGCCCCCACATCTTGTGAATAGAAATATTGCAGTCGGGGTACATGGCGTAAATCACAAAGCGATTAGTCGCGTAAATAGTTTCTTGGTCGGTTAAATCAAGCACTACTAGGTTGTCGTATACGGTAGAACACTTGGCAATTTGCGCCTTCGCCATTTCATTGTGCTCGTGGTACAAACTCACGCGCTCGGCCACGTCTTCCATTTGCAGTATTTCTTCAATGCTGTGGTCTTTGCACGCATCTATTAGCTTCATCATTAGCTGATAGTTAGAGATTTTGAAATCTCTGAAACGACCAAGCCCAGTTCGCGCATCCATGATGAAATTCATGAGCACCCAATCTGTGGGCTCAAGGATTTCTTCTTCGCTAAACTGTGCAGAGTCTCCTTTATCTACTGCATCCATCATATCTACTGAGATATTAGGAAATTTATCTGCACCACCGTAATAGTCGTAAACAACGCGCGCTGCCGACGGCGCTTTCGGGTCAATGATGTGATTATCAATATCGCCTGAGTTACGCACTGTTTCACTTAAGTGATGGTCGAAGGCAATATGGCAACCCGCAACGTAAGGCAGGTTAGTGGTGATATCATTCTCGGTAATATCAATTTTACCGTCTTGCATGTCTTTTGGATGAACAAACAAAATATCGTCAATTAAGTCTAAATCTTTCAATAAAACCGCACATACCAGTCCATCGAAATCACTTCGCGTAACCAATCTAAATTTTCTTTCAGGCATAGTTTATCCATCATTCACTTAGGTAATAATTTTAAGTGTAACAGCTAATAAAAATTTTGAGAGACAGGTTTATTAACTTCTTATTTTGCTTTTTAAATTCAGTAATTTACCCAGCGGTTTCGCCAAACTTTCTGGCGGTTCGGTAAAGTATGCGGGGCCTGTTTCTGTCATGTACAAACAGTCTTCTAAGCGCACACCAAATTCACCCGGAATATAGATACCTGGCTCATTAGAAAAGCACATGCCTTTTCTAAGTGGCGTATTTTCACCACGCACGAAGTTAACACTCTCGTGTCCTTCCATGCCGATACCGTGACCTGTTCTGTGACTTAGCCCAGGCAATGCATAGTCTTTGCTGTACCCTTTGCTGGCGTAGAATTGGCGCACTGCATCATCCACTTTGCCTGCTGGCTCACCAATTTTAGCTGCGGCAAATGCTACGTTCTGCCCTTCCCTTACTGTATGCCATACGTCCTGAACTTTCTGAGACGCTTTGCCAAATACCAAAGTACGGCTTATGTCGCTTTGGTAACCGTGCACGCTGCAACCGCTGTCTAGCAAGATCACCGAGCCTTCTTTGATAGTTTGTGCTGCGTTTGTGCCATGAGGATAAGCACTTGCATCGTTAAACAGCGCCAAACACCATGTACCGTTGCCGCCTAAGCGCTGCTGTGCGGTGTTCATCAAACTTTTTACATCCTGCTGACTCATGCCAAGCTTTAGGTTGCTAAAAACAAACTCGTAAGCACGTAAAGTAACTTCATTGGCCTTATGCATAAGTGCCAGTTCACTCGCAGTTTTATACATGCGACAGCCAAGGGTAATTGGCTCGGCGGGAACGATATTAATGTTTGGCAACGCTCGGCTGACTCCAGTAACTACAAAGTAGCGTACGCTGCTTTCAAAGCCGATATTGCCGCTTGTTATACCGCGCGATTTTAAAATATTGGCTACGACATCAAACGGGCTTTCATGCTCTTGCCACACTCTTACATCATCGCCTATAGCTAACGACTCAAGCACACTTGGCTTTTCGAAAAATGGCGTTACCACCGCCATGTCACCTTTTTGAGGGATAACCAGCGCGGTCAAGCGCTCACTACGCCACCATTTTATCCCTGAAAAATAATCCATCGCAGCGCCAGGCTCGACCAGAATTGCCGCAATGTCTTGGGCTTTCATAAGCGACTGCGCTTTTTCAATACGCGCTTTGCGTTCTTCTACGGTAATCGGCTTCGCATTTGCGGTGATATCACTTAGCCCGCTTAAACCGTTAATGTCTGTTGCATTGGTTTGATTAATTGCAGCCATAGAAGCCACAGGAGCAAGCGCAAAGCTAGCGCCCGCTAATTTCAAGAAATGTCGCTTATCCATGTTCCCTTCCTGTCGTTTTAATTAAGGTTGTTTAGCACTTTTTTGTTTTATGAAAATAACATTCAATTGATTTTGTACTAAAAGCTTCAGTGTTTAATATTGTCAGTACTTTATGCCCACATAACAAAGATTGCGGCAAGCCCAATAAGAAGTAAGCCAGCAATTTCGCGTTTTGTGACTGCATTTTTTAGCCAGTAATGTGAAAGTACCAAGGTAAGCAACACCTCTAACTGACCAAGCGTTTTTACTAGCGCCACATGTTGCAATGCCATAGCGGTGAACCAACAAATTGAGCCCAAACAGCTTACCGTGCTAATCGCTAGCACCTGCTTTTTAGCGTTGGTTAGCTGTCTGAACACGAAGGGTTTAGTTAGCGCAATATAACCACTTAAACTTATCGTTTGTACACATAGCACCCATAACAACACCCAAGCAGCAGCCACCGTATGCTGAACATTTAGCATATGACTTGCCTCGCGCACCAACAGTGATGTCAGCGCAAAACAGGTACCGCAAGCAAGACCTATAACCATGGTTTTCACACTAATGCCATGGAGCCGATTGCCACTGCTTAACACAAATACTGCTATTGCGCCTATTACTATGCCCGCCCACCCAAGGGGCGTTAAATAACTTCCGAAAAAGAGCATGCCTACAACGCCGGCCACCAAGGCCTCACTCTTCGCTAGACCTGCGCCAATGGCAAAATTCTTCTGCTTGAACAAAATCACCATTAAAGAAGTGGCCGCTATTTGAAGTAGCGAAGCACACAGTATCACTGCAATAAAAGAGCCTGAGAACTCAGGCACTTGACTGGCGCTACTACTGTAGAAAATGAGTAAATAGACGAGAGCTATTGGCGGAGCCAAAATAAAGCGAGAGAGCGTCACCCCAGAGGTGTTAACTGCACCGCTCAATTTGCTCTGCAGCGCATTGCGCACGGTTTGCATAACAACCGCGCCCAACGTAAATAAAATCCAACTCATTAGCGTCGCTTTACCTTGTTATATCGCTACCTACAGTTAAGCGTGAATTACTTTGCCTTTTTCACTTCCATTGCCTGTGTGCGCTTGTCTTTAAAATCAGAGTCACGTTTCCAGTATGGCCACACATCGCCTTGGGCGTAATAGTTCAGCATAGAGCCGATAAGTGAGAGGTCTTGTTGCACACCAGCTAATGTCCAGCTTGGAAGGTAGTCATCATCTGCTTTATGATAGCGTTTGGCGATGAAGCTAGGGTCGGTATCGCCTAAGCTCATGAACAAAATTGAGGGCACGCCCTGCTTAGCAAGCGCGAAGTGATCTGAGCGGAAGAACAGTCCATTTTGAGGTCGCGGATCCATTTTAACCGTTCGCCCTTGTAATGCGGCAGCTGTTGCTAAATCGTCTTCAATAGATAAATAACCTTCGCCGTACTGCAAAATGTAATCAACATCATCGTTTACATTCATGCCGTCGATGTTTAAAAAAGCCACCATGTTCGATGTTGGTAGCGGCGGGTTATTTGCAAAATAATCGGCACCGAGTAGCCCTGTTTCCTCTGCGGTAAAAGCACTAAACATTAGTGTACGCGCAAAGCCCTCTTCGCGTTTTGAAAGCGCATCTGCTAACGTAAGCACACCTGCTACGCCTGACGCGTTGTCTACCGCACCATTGTAAATAGTGGTTTGGCCGTTTTTCTCAACTTTGCCTAGGTGGTCCCAGTGAGCGTGAAGCATTACCCATTCTTCTGGCTTATCTGTACCTTCTAAAATGCCTGCAACATTTTGCGACTCGGCACGCTCAATAGTATTGGTGAAGCCCAATGATGCTTTTGTGTTTAGCGCGATGGGAATAAATCCTGGCTTTGAAGCTTTGTCTTTAAGCTCGCCATACTCCATACCCACCTTTTCAAATAGCTGTCTTGCGGCATTTAAATGAAGCCAACCCATTACACCGACTTGTGAAGCATTGTTGTTGTCGTCGACTAAACTGAATTTGGTATTGGAGTTAGAGTTTTCGACTACGCCCCACCCGTAACCCGCTGGCATGGTTTCATGAATAATGAAAACCGCTTCTGCCCCCTGCCTGGCTGCTTCTTCGTACTTATATGTCCAGCGACCGTAATAGGTCATTGCGTTGCCCTGAAAAAGCTCTGGATCTTTAGAAGCGAAACCTGGGTCGTTTACCAGCATTACAACGGTTTTTCCTTTTACATCTAGGCCTGCGTAATCATTCCAATTGTACTCTGGGGCATTAATGCCATAACCCACAAAAATTACATCACTATTAGCAAGTGAGTAGTCATTAACAATGCGCTGAGTACGGGCTGTAAACTCGCTGCCTGCGCTAAAATCAAGCCCGCCTATTTTTAACGATGAAATGTTCTTAGGCGTTATTTTAGCTAAAGGCACAGCTTGGGTGTAGCTATCGCCAAAGGCTGGCTTCAACCCTAGCTTTTTGTATTGGGTTACCAAGTAATCGACTGTTTTCTCTTCCCCTTTCGATAAAGGCCCTCGCCCTTCAAACTCATCGCTTGCCAGTGTTTTAACGTGCTGACGATAAACATCCAAATCGATGGAGGCATTACTCAGCGTCATCTTTTTGCTTTTTGTTGTCGCCGACGATTCAACCGAGGCTAAATTAGAAGCAGGTACTTCGGCATTCGCCGAACCAGTCATTAAAGTAGAAGTAAGTACAGAAGCAGCGCAGACGAAGGAAAAGGCGCGATAAGGTTTGCAAAGATAAGTAAACATAAGCCATTGGCACAAATAAAAAAGGATACCGAAGAGTATCCTGTACCGCTGACTATCTCAACGCCGAAACGACTAAACTACAAGAATGGGGTCAGAGTACATTTCTTTGCTTTTGGAGCGAGATAGATAATTAGAAAGCTTTGCCGCCTGTTTTCTATGATGTGTGAAAAAGTACACTTCCAAGCTTCAATAATGGGGTAAGAGTACATTTATTCGGTTTTGTAATAAGGAAAGCCAATAATGTACTCTGACCCCACTATTCAGGGGGGCGAAAAAAGTACTCTGACCCCAATTTAAATGTACTCTGACCCCATTTTTTTGGATTTATAGGCCCATGGCGTGGCTGACGAAGGCGGTTTTAATGGTGCTGAGTTTGTCTGTGGCTGAAAGACCAATTCCTCTGAGCAACTTTTTGAGGGGGTCGTCGCCGTCGAATAAGAATTTAAAGCCGTCCATTGCGGCAATCATTTTCGTGGCTTCTGTTTTACGGCTTCGTTCGTAGCTGCGTAAGTGCTTGTACAAACCTATGTCTTTACCCGACGCCTTTAAGTTATTTAGGGTTTCAGCCAGTGCGAGCGCATCTTGCATTCCCAAGTTAGCGCCCTGCCCTGCAAGCGGGTGAATGGTATGCGCTGCATCGCCTACCAGCACCACACCGTCTTTCGCCCACTGGCGTGCATAACGCATGGTCAACGGGAAAGCGGCGCGCTTGGTTTCAAGCGAAATAGTGCCTAGAACGCTATTACTAGCCGCAGTTAACGCATTGCAGAACGCAACTTCATCCAATGCTATTAATGAGTTTGCTTGCTCTGGTGTTTGCGACCATACAATAGAACATACATTTGGCTCAGACATAGGCAGTAGTGCGAGCGGTCCTGTGGGTGTGAACGCTTGTCTCGCTACATTATTATGCGGCTCTACCGTTTTGATATTAGCGACAATCGCCGTATGCTCGTAGTCTTTAAAAGTAATAGGCAAGCCAGCCTGCTTTCTCACAAACGAGTTTGCGCCATCGGCGCCTACTAACAACCTGCAGCTTAGCACGTCATCATTATCAAGCATCAGCATGGTTTGATTTGGTCCAGCTAATACTCTATCAATACCCGCGGTGATCAACTCCACATTAGGCTGCGCTTCCACAGATTTAGACAGTGCATTGACTAAAGCCTGATTCTCTACAATCACGCCAAGCGCATCACTGCCCATTTCATCGCATGAAAAGTGAATGTCGCCAAAACTGTCTTTGTCCCATACATGCATATCGGTGTAAGGGTTGGCGCGATCTTGCTGCAAATGCGACCACACATCAAACTGTTGCAGCGCTTTAATATTGGCCTGGTTTATGGCACTCACTCTCGCCGTAGGCTTCTCATCCAGAGTCTGATAACACACCGCTTTATCGACTATTGCTATGCTCAATTCACTGTGTTTAAGCGCCGCTGCAAGGGTTAGCCCTACAATTCCGCCGCCCACTATCGCTATATCAACATGCTGCATTGTTATCTCTTTTTCTTAGTGGTGTTTCACCATAGCCCGTCGTGTGTTTAACAAACGCTTTTTTCGCCTGGGGCATCATGCTTAATGCCAATAACGACACATTGCGCCCAATTACCGTTGGAAAATACTGGTTTGAAAAGGTGCGAACTAGCGTATCGGTCAGGGCTATCGTGTTATCCCTGTCATTCTTACGCGAATTGGCGTAATGCTGAGTAATACTAAAAGCACCTGCATCGAAATTAGCGGATGCGATTGTATTGTTTTTCTCTTCGTATGAATCCTGCTCGCCGTGCTTTTCCACTGACGCTTGCAGCACAGACACTAAAGCACTTAAGTCGCGTAAGCCTAGATTGAAGCCTTGCCCTGCAATAGGATGTAGCGCCTGTGCCGCATTGCCTACCACCACAGTGCGATGACTAGCAACTTGCTGCGCCTTCGTAAGCGCTAACGGGTAACTTGCCAAGTCACTGACTCTCAGTACTTTGCCCTGTCGATAGCCAAATGCTTCCTGTAGGGCCTTGATAAATGCGCGTTGATTTAATGCCATTAACGACTTTGCGGCGTCAGTATCTACAGTCCATACAACTGAAAAGCCGTTTCCACTAGCCTTGATATCATCGATTTCACTGTCGAAAGGCAGGAACGCTAACGGGCCACTCTGGGTGAAACGCTCGTACGCTTTGTTTTCATGGGGGAGCTGAGTGTGCACGTTAAAAACAATGGCCGTTTGATGATAATCATTGACTGTTTTTGAAATGCCAACCTTGTCAGCTAATCCTGAACGACCGCCATCTGCCAGTACCAGCAGCTTTGTGGTAAGCGATTGCCCACTATCTAGCTGCACCTCTACAAAATTGCACTGCTGCTTTACGTTCGTTACCTTGGCAGGTGCGATATATTGGTAGCTTGAGGTTGCACCTGCCGCCAATCGCGTTAGTGCGCTTAAGCTCACAACCTGGCCAAACGCGTCAATGTGGTAGTCACTGCTTTGAAGGTCTAATAGCCCCAAGTGCCCTTTGTCGCTAACCTCAATGTACTTAATTTGAGGAGGTAACTCACCGTTATGCTGCTTAGCTACATCGTCAAGGTTTAGCCCCATGTGAGACAGTTCTTCAACAGTACGTCTTGCCAAGGCAATCACTCGGGTGTCGGTAAAAGGGTTGAAGTCGACTAAACTTTTACTGGTTTGCTCTGGGTCAGCCGCATCAATTAGGGTGACAGATAAGCCAGAGCTGTTTGCAGGAAATACTTTCTCTGCGAGTGCTTTGGCTAATACAGTACCGACAATACCACCACCAATAATTACTACATCAACCGCTGCTGCCGATTCCACTGTTTTTATATTCCTGTCGTCCAGAGGCTCTAATTCTTAAAAGCGTTAATTCTGAGATTTTTTTCTTTATATTAAAGGCTAGTTTTTAGCGTAATTTAAACTGGTAGTTTAAACCGGTAACTTAAACCGCTAACTTAAACCAAAATTCCGTATTTCACACTTATCGCAGTTTTTCAAACCTTGGTAAACCTAGCAAATTTTGACAACTAGTCTCTGCTTTCAGCCATAAGTGCTTCAATCTCATCAATGTCTTTTGGCACGTCTGCGGTAAGAATATCGACACCCGTCGCAGTAATCACCACATCATCTTCAATTCTTACACCAATGCCTTTGTATTTTTCCTGCACGTTGCTGTCTTGGCTAATGTAAATGCCGGGCTCAACAGTGATCACCATGCCAGGCTTTAACGGACGGTCTTCACCGTCAATTTTGTAGTTGCCTACATCATGCACATCTAGACCTAAATAGTGCCCTAAACCATGCATGTAAAACTGACGCCACGTTTCATTTTCAAGGTTTTCTGCCACACTACCTTCAAGAACGCCAAGGTCAACTAAACCTTGAGTAATAATTTCTACGCTATGTAACATAGCTTGTGACAAGGTAACGCCGGGCGCTAACATGTCTAACACGCCTTTTTGCGCTTTTAATACAACGGTGTAAATTTCGCGCTGAGCATGTGTGAACTTTCCATTTGCAGGAAACGTTCGCGTGATATCCGCAGCATAACCTTGATATTCAGCACCTGCATCGATCAAGATCAAGTCACCGTCATTTACCTGCGCGTTATTTTGCGTGTAATGCAAAATACACGCATTGTCGCCGCTTCCAACAATAGTGCAATAAGCAGGTGAACGGGCTCCCGCCATCGCAAATTCATGGTGAATTTCAGCTTCTAGCTGGTACTCGTAACAACCAGGCGCGGCGAACTGCATAGCTCGCTTGTGCGCACGTGCGCTTATCTCACCCGCCGCTTTCATCATGGCCACTTCACATGCTGACTTGAATAAACGCATTTCGTGTAAAATAGGCTGTAAGTCGTGAATCGCCCTTGGCGCCAGTGATTCTTTAGGCGCATCGCGCAAGGTGTTTAGCGCTTCAGAAAATAACAGGTCATTGTCTTTCTTGTGACCCAACGAAAAGTACACATTGTTTTGACCTTGAATTGACGCTAACAGCGCTTCTTCAAGTTCTTGCAACTCAAACGCTTCATCTAGACTAAATCGGGCAAGTGCAGCTTCGGCTCCTAAGCGTTTGCCGTGCCAAATTTCTGCACTCTTATCTTTCTCTTGTACCACCATTGCACGATAACTTTCACCGTAACGAGGGTGGTTAGACAATATCAACCAAGCATTAGGCTCTTCAAATCCTGTCAGATACCAAAAGTCGCTATCTTGCCTGAACGTATATTCGGTATCGCGACTTCGGGTTACCATACCTGCTGCAGGCACAATACACACACTATTCGGCTCGCACTGTGCAAGCAGTCGGTCTTGCCTAGCGATAAACTCTTGCGCACTAATCATAAAAGAGAAAACCCTAAAAAAATCTCGTTAAAACGAATGGCGACTTACGGCCACTTTTAATATCTTCAGTTAATTACTAGTGTACGGATGGCGTGTCTTGTTGATCATCTAGAAGTGATTGGCCCAGTTCGCTGAAGCATAAAATTGCTGAAATTTTCACGTATTCTTCAACCTCTAACAGCGCCTTTTCAGACTCTTCGTCCGCGTCCATTGGCTCTTCCATACGTGAAATATCTGAAAAGTCTTCAAGTGCCTCTTTTACGTCGTCAGAACATTGCATAAGGTCTTGCTGGTGTAGACCAAACCCAAGCATGAAACCTTGCACCCAGTTTATTAGTGCAGCCCCGCGATCGTTGATAGGCGCTTGATCATCAGGAAGTAACAAATTGAGCGCGAATTCAGGCTCAAGAAGCTGCTGACAGGTTTGATTGAAAAGGCTATTTAAAAGGTGCTGGGTAGGGTCGCTAAACGCATCCCCCTGATTAATGGTTTCACTTAACGCTTCTAGCCATTTTTGGTCGGTAAGCGACATGCCTCCGCAAAGCATACCGCACAGGATGCCATGCACTTCTGCAGCATCAACAATTACGCCTTGCTGAGACAATTTATTACTTACGCTATCGTAATCGAGCTGTTTTTCCACGAATTGTTCTCTTTTGTTTTGAATAGTTTGAGATACAGGCGCTACTTTTATATAGCGATTAACTACCGTCTATTTTGGCGGCGACTTACGTCAATGTCATCTCTTGATGGAGTTAATACTAGCAAAAATCAATGTGTAACGCCTCTTTTTGCCCTGCCACTGCTCTAACTTTGAACAAACAGCAAAAGTACATCCAAGGCCTAACAACACTGTGTCGTACACACTTTACACAGCTGTACATAAACGTTGTTTACTCACTGTTCAAACGATGTTTAATTTGCGGCTATTTCGCTAAATTCGTTGCCGGACGGCTAGCAACATCGTCAGATTTCATCTAAGATCGCTGGTGTTGGATACGGAATTCCTTTAGCAACAGCGTGACAACATTCATTAGCCTTTAATGCCTGAATAGCTGATTGGTTATTATTGAGCTTCTCTTATATGCGTGTATAATTGCTGACCAATTGGTCAAGAAAAGTAATATTTTTTTACCGCTTTTATAATCACCACGCAAAATGTTTATAAAGCGCTTTAGATGATCCTCTTCACTGGATCTCGCGTTTGTTATACCCTGTTGCGTTAATACAACAACAATGTTTCCTGGGATGTTTGCTAGTTCATTCATGTCCCTGGCCGATGCTTTAAACCAAGGAAGTTGAAACAGCTGCTATTGTGCAAGCTCGACGCGTATCGAGAAGCCTACGGCAATTGTGATACTTCCGCCCTGAACTTTTCGGTTCACGGGCGAAACATGGACAGCGGCATTCTGGGAAGCGCCCTCTTTCGACGGAAGAAGAAATGGCAATAATAAATTTTGGCTCTATAAATATTGACCACGTTTATCAGGTAGATCACTTTGTACAACCTGGTGAGACGTTGGCCTCTACCCATTATCAAACCTTATTAGGTGGTAAGGGTGCAAACCAGTCTATTGCTTTAGCGCAAGCAGGTGCAGACGTAAGACACGTCGGTAGCATTCACGAAAACGACGCCTCATTTAAACAAGCTCTTATTAAGAAGGGTGTTGATTGTCGTGGCGTAAAGTGCTCAGAAGTTCCTTCAGGTCACGCGATTATCCAAGTCACGCCTAGCGGTGAAAACGCCATTGTATTATTTGGTGGTGCTAACCAAACCATTACCGCAAAAACCGTAATGCAAGCGTTAGACGATACGCGTCCTTCAGATTGGGTACTAACCCAAAATGAAACAAGCAGCATTGAAGAAGTACTTCGCCAAGCGAAAGAAAAGCAGCTTAAAGTAGCCTTTAACCCAGCGCCTATGAGCGAGTCGGTTGAACAGCTTCCGTTAGACTGTGTAGATTTACTTATTGTAAATGAAACCGAAGCTGCTGCGATCACCGGTAAAGAAGAACTTGAAGATATTGTGACAGTGTTCAAAGAGCAGTGGTCACACAGCGAAGTTATTATTACACTGGGTAAAGCGGGTGTAATGATGCTGCGCAAAAACGATGTTGTAGAAGTAAAAGCATTCTCTGTAGACGCGGTTGATACCACCGCAGCCGGTGACACCTTTATCGGTTATTTCCTGTCTGCATACAGCAACCACACCGATGCTAAACAAGCATTGCGTCGCGGGTGTGCAGCTTCAGCCATTGCGGTAACACGCGAGGGCGCAGCGCAGAGTATTCCAACACAAAAAGAAGTGGATCGTTTCTTAGCGAAACACGCCAACTAGCAAGACGCACTGAGATAAATTGATGGCACATAAGATCATATTAGATACGGATCCGGGGATTGATGATGCAATGGCGATCTTTTTCGCCTTTCAATCTCCAGACATTGAAGTACTTGGCTTAACGACCGTTTACGGTAACGTTCCGGTAACAATGGCTGCGCAAAACGCACTAACACTTTGTGAAATTGCAGGTAAAGATATCCCTGTAACTAAAGGTGTTGGTATGCCATGGGTTGGCCCAGAGTCAACGTACGCACACTTCGTACACGGCGAGCACGGCTTCGGTCATATTAAACCTGAAGCGCCTAAAACCGAGCTTGACCCCCGCAGTTCTGCGCAGTTTATTGTTGATATGGCGCGTAAGTACCCTGGCGAAGTCACCATTGTTGCTATTGGCCCACTAGGTAACTTGGCCCTTGCACTTCGTCTTGAGCCAGAACTTCCTAAGTTGGTAAAAGGCGTTAGCATTATGGGTGGTGCAGCGTTTGTACCAGGTAACGTTACGCCGGTAGCTGAAGCGAACATTTGGAACGATGCACATGCTGCAGAAATCGTTTTCGCAGCAGACTGGGAACTCACCATGTTTGGTTTGGACGTGACAAACTTCACGCCGTTTTCGCCAGCCTTTGTTGAAAAGCTTGAAGAGAAAAACAATACCCTTGGTGGTTTTGTGAAAGAAAGCGCTCAGTTCTACATGGATTTCTACTCGCAAAACCGTGAAGATCGCGTGTGTTTCTTCCACGATGCATTCCCGATTGCCCACCTTCGCCACCCTGAGCTATTTGAACTGACTGAAGGTCACGTTCGCGTTGGAACAGGGACACTAGATAGAGGGCAAACTGTAGTTGCGCCTAAAGGTACAACACCGAGTCCACTATGGAATGAAGCAAATACCATAAAGGTAGCGACCAAAGTTGACCACAAAAAGCTGGAACAACTATTCATAGACACCTACGCTCTATGATATGTTTAAGGGATTGTTAATACACAATCCCTTTTTTATTTACAGCTAGGTTTAAACTCAACGGTTATGAAAGCGGCGCCCCTCCCTCAAAATGAAGATGAACGTCTTGCCGAACTGCTCAGCTACGACGTACTTGATACTGAAGCTGAACAACTCTTTGATGACCTTACAGCCCTTGCCTCTCAAATTTGTGAAACCCCTATTGCGCTTATCAGCCTCATTGATCCAAACCGCCAATGGTTTAAATCAAGAGTAGGTCTAGACGCAGAAGAAACATCACGAGACATCGCGTTTTGCTCACATGCTATTTTGCAAAGCGATGTGTTTGAAATACCTAACGCTACGTTAGACCCCCGGTTTCACGATAACCCGCTGGTGACTGGCGCGCCTGATATTCGGTTTTACGCCGGCGCACCACTGATTACCCCGTCTGGCCATGCAATTGGCACGCTGTGCGCCATTGATAGCAAACCACGCAAGCTAACCGAAACACAAAAAGCCTCGCTCCAAACCTTAAGTAAATCGGTAGTAGCACATTTAGAGTTAAAGCGGAAAAACCGAGAGCTTGAGCGCACCAGTCAATTCAAGTCTGACTTTCTTTCTTACGTAAGCCACGAAATTAGAACACCGCTTAATGCCATTAATACGTTTAGTCAGTTGCTTGAAGGCGAAGCCCAAAAGTTAAATTTACCCTCGTCATTTACCACCCCGCTTTCTCATGTAAGCCAAAGCGGTGAAAGGCTTTTAGAAATAGTAAATTCTGTTTTAGATATAAAGCAGATAGAAGCGGGGAAAATGCGTGTGATGCCACGCGCGGTGAATACCAAAGACTTTTTCACCCACTTATTTTCGCTTACTAAGATCCGCGCTGAAGACAGCGGTATCTTATTTAGCACCAGCATTGATGACGCTGTGCCCGACTCGTTGTTTTTCGATGACACCAAATTTGGTCAAGTTGCGCTTAACTTGCTATCGAATGCGATTAAGTTCACTAATCACGGTAAGTCAGTAAAAGCGCAGGTAAAATACAAAAGCGGCAAGGTAATATTTAATGTCATTGATCAAGGCATTGGTATGAGCGATGACGATCAAAAGCGGCTTTTTACACCTTTCGAGCGAATGGAAAACGCCCGTCAGATAAGTGGAACCGGCTTAGGCTTGAATATATCGAAGCGCCTTGTCGAGCTCATGGACGGGTCTATTAAAGTTAGTAGTAAGTTGAATCACGGTACCCGAATAAGTGTGACCTTACCTGCCGACGCCCTAAGCGCAAACCAGTTCGTTGAGGCACAACCGCGTAGCTTTGTTGCCCAAGTAAACATAGATAACTCAGTAAATGTATTGGTAGTTGAAGACCACTATATAAACCAAGTGGTTATTCAAACTTTGTTTGAAAAACTGGGCGTGTCGCTTTCCGTGGTAAGCACTGGCGAGGAAGGCGTTGAATACGCCAAGTCTAATCCCGTCGACTTAGTTCTTATGGATCTTAATTTACCAGGTATTCAAGGCGATGAAGCAACAGTAAAAATAAAGGGGTTTAAGCCAAACTTGCCCATTGTTGCATTGACGGCCGATGTCATTACCCAGCCTGAATATTTGCGAGAACAAGGTCTTGATGACGTACTCACTAAACCCATAGATAGTAATGAATTGGTGCGTGTGCTCAATCACTATTTAGGGCATCCAGACCAATGATTCTATTTGTTGTATTTAAGTAGCTTTATCTAAAGAGTTTTGTCTAAGTAGTTTTACCAAAGTGATTTTACCTGAGTCATCTTTACCTAGCCCAACAAACCTTTTTTAACAGCCGTGGTAGTATAAGCTAACTCAATTGTAAGACAGGAGAACTCCTCTACCATGTCCCCCTCATCTTCAGGAAGCGGCACTTCTAGATCGTTGACGTCTAACAAGGTTAATTCAACGGAAACGGTTTCAGCACCAGCTTTAGCAATGAAACCAACGCAGATTGCGCCGTCGCAATCCATACAAACAAGCGTTTCTAATGAAGACATACAGGCCCGCGCTCAGCTTAGAAAAAAGCTTCGCGAGGCACGCCGAGGGTTAACTAACCAGCAACATACGGACGCCGCTAAGCGCATTGCTTCACGACTACGTACACTGCCCTTTCTTGATAACAGCACGACCATAGCCGGATATTTGGTTAACGATGGCGAGGTCAATTTAACCTATTTTATCGAGTCTATTTGGCAGTCTTCACATGATAAAAAATTCGCTCTACCTGTATTACACCCCGTATGTAAAGGACATTTGTTATTTTTGTCTTATACCCAGCACTCTCAATTGGTGAAGAATAAGTACAACATTGAAGAGCCAGTATTGTCGTGTAAAAACGTCGTTCCTGTTAGGCAATGTGACGTTATTCTTATGCCGCTTGTAGGGTTTGATGTAAACGGCAATCGCCTGGGTATGGGGGGCGGCTACTACGACCGAACTTTGAGTTTTACCCAACGCGCGCCAGATTCACATTCATTTTCGGGTAGTAAAGCGCCCAAGTTAGTGGGTATTGCCCACGACATTCAAGAAGTAGATGCTCTGCCCGTTGCACCATGGGATGTCCCCCTTGATGCCATCGTGACGCCCTCGCGCACACTGCAATTCACTAAACCGTGATAGTCATTATAACAAATTGAACATACGAACTTGTGGGTTCACGTTCGCTTATAAGTTACACTTGCGAACACAATAAGTCGGAGAATGACCATGGATCAGAACGCAAAAAAACAAGCCGTAGCCAAAGCAGCCATCGAATATGTTGAAGCAGACAGCATTGTCGGTGTGGGTACAGGTTCTACCGTAAATTTCTTTATTGAAGAACTCGGTAAAATTAAACACAAAATTGAAGGTGCAGTATCAAGTTCAGAAGCCTCTACCGAGCGTTTAAAAGCCTTAGGCATTGAGGTATTCGAGTTAAACGAAGTCAGCAATCTATCGGTTTATATCGACGGTGCCGATGAAGTGACCGAACACAAGCATATGATTAAAGGCGGAGGCGCAGCACTCACTCGCGAGAAAATTGTAGCCGGTGCGGCGACCACGTTTGTGTGTATTGTTGATGAAAGTAAGCGCGTTCCTGTATTGGGCTCGTTTCCCCTTCCCGTTGAAGTTATTCCCATGGCTCGCTCTTTCGTAGCACGAGAGCTAGTAAAGCTTGGTGGCGATCCTGAATATAGACAAGGTGTTGTCACCGATAACGGCAACGTTATTTTAGATGTTCACAACCTTGAGATTCTGAATCCTCGTGAGCTAGAACAAAAAATAAATAATATTCCTGGCGTGGTCACGAACGGCATTTTCGCACTACGAGGCGCGGACATAGTGCTAAGTGCTACAGATAGTGGTGTTGAAACCTTTAAGTGATAACTGAGTAAGACGTATAGTGCGGTGAAAAGCTATACAAAATACTACTTTCAACTTAACGCGTTTTCTGTTAGTTTCCGTTTAGACGTCTAGATGTCCTTAAAAGAAGTTCACTAAGCGTCTCAACTTTTACGTTAGTTAAGGCCAATTCCTTAATAACGAAAGCAATCAACGTGATTATAAAAGCTTGGTAGCAATAACGCCCAAGCAAGGCTTTCAGAGCTGTAAAGCGATGTCGTTGCAGCGCAGGTTATACACAGCTTTGTGTTTCATACTGGCAGGTTTATGAGAGTCTTGGATTGGCGGTGCAAGCAAACCAAAATTACATCAGTGAGAGATAGCGAGTTCATGAGCAAAGTTTCATTAGAGAAGGATAAGATCCGAATTTTGTTGTTGGAAGGTGTTCACCAAAGTGCTTTGGAGACACTAAAAAGCAATGGGTATAGCAATATTGAATTTCTCAAGACCTCTCTTCCTGAAGACGAGTTAATTGAGAAAATTAAAGACGCCCACTTTGTTGGTATTCGCTCGCGTACTCAAATTACAGAGAAGGTAGTTGAAGCAGCACAAAAGCTTGTGGCTATCGGTTGTTTCTGTATTGGCACCAACCAAGTTGATCTTGAAGCCACCCAACGCCGCGGCATTCCCGTGTTTAACGCGCCATTTTCCAACACACGTTCGGTTGCAGAACTTGTACTTGGCCAAATTATCCTTTTACTTCGCCAGGTGCCGAGTAAAAATGCCAAGGCTCACCGCGGAGAGTGGGAAAAAACAGCAGTCGGCTCATATGAAGCCCGTGGTAAGACACTTGGTATCATTGGTTATGGTCATATAGGCACACAGCTGAGTATTCTTGCTGAACACCTAGGTATGCGCGTTCAATTTTTCGATATCGAAGACAAGCTTGTGCTAGGTAATTCTGCCCAAGTAAAATCGCTTGAAAAGCTGCTTAATACCTCTGACGTTGTTTCACTTCACGTTCCTGAAACACCACAAACTCAAGATATGATTGGTGAAAAAGAACTGTCTCAAATGAAGAAAGGCAGCATTTTGATTAACGCGTCTCGCGGTACTGTGGTAGATATCGATGCGCTTGCGAAGGCATTGGAAAGCGGCCAACTAAACGGCGCTGCTATTGATGTATTCCCGGTTGAGCCTAAATCTAATACTGAAGAATTCGAGTCGCCGCTTCGCGCGTTCGATAATGTCATTCTGACCCCGCATGTGGGCGGCAGCACGCAAGAAGCGCAAGAAAATATTGGTATTGAAGTGGCGGGTAAACTCGCGAAGTACAGTGACAACGGTTCAACGCTGTCAGCCGTTAACTTCCCTGAAGTGTCACTGCCAGAACATACTGGTCGTTCACGCCTACTTCACGTACACAAAAACCAGCCAGGTATTCTTACTCAGATTAACCAAGCGTTTGCAGAAAAGGGCATCAACATCGAAGCCCAGTACCTACAAACTAACGCAGAAATTGGTTATGTAGTAGTTGATGTTAAAGAAGACCGTGGTTATGAGGCACTTGCAGAGCTTCAGCAAATTGATGGCACAATTAAGACACGTATTCTTCACTAAGAAGAGTTGTTTTAAGACTAAATAAAAAACGCTGCACAATGTGCAGCGTTTTTTTATGCCTGTGATTTTACTTCAATGCGTTGAAGTGCCCAGCCCTACTTCGGTGCGCTGAGCATATAAGGTAGGCTTAGAAGAAGTTGTAAACTAAGCTAACTGCAGTTTCTGTGTCTAGTTTTTCAACGTCGTCGTCAACATTGGTGTTGTGATCAAGTTTGAAAGAAAGACGCATTGAAAGGTTACCGCTGATTGTAGCTGTAAGTGCAGACTCAGCACGAGATTTCGTGTTGTCAGAACCCACTTCGGTACTCACTGTTTGCGTAAATTTAGCGGTATCTGAAATTTTCCAAGAATAAGCTGATGACGCACGAACGATTACGCTGTCAAGATCTTCGCCATCCTGAGTTTCGATGAATGAGTAACCAGGACCGATTGAATATTCAAGGGTGTGGCGCTTGTTCTCAAGTACTTTTTGGTTCCAACCCGCCGCAATAGTTGATTGGTAATTAAAGTTACTAAAGCGGTCGTCTTCATATGAAGCGAAGCCGAATAAACGGTTATCAGGATTTTCTAGTTTGTAGTTACCCTGGGCTGAACCAAAGAACTTCTGTGCAGAAGTAAACTCGATATCTTCTTGCTCGCCTGCATCATTTTCTTGTTGAACAGTTTCCTGTTTGTACAGACCTTTTAAAACGTAGTCGTTACTCCATTTTTCAAGCTCTTGGTGAGCCTGTATACCCGCACTGATTGACGTGGTTTCAGTGTTACCTGAAGTCGAAATAAAACCTAGTTCGCCTTCCATTGTAAAAGGCTTAACTTCATCGTCTTGAGCGAAAGCGGCTGGAGAAAGAGAAATTGCAACTAAAGATGCAAGCACTTGCTTTTTCATTGAACAATCCTATTGATTATCGGTCCATTCGTTGTACTCGATACCTTTTGAACTGCAAGGCGGTACAACACGAGTTTTTAAAGAGATCTGCTAGACAGTGCCGCGAGGCGGCAAGCACTGCAAACAATGGTGCGCAGTGTACATTTTCAAAGCTCTCAGTCAATGCGAACACGGTAAAAAGCCAAAGATAACCCGTTAATTTACACTAATTGACTAAAAAAACTGATAGACCAGCGCCACGGAGGTCTCTGTGCTTAAGGCTGCAACATCTTCGGCGGTGTCTGTTTCATGGTTTAGTATGAAGGATAACTTCATCGCCAGTGAACCGAATACGTTGGCTGAAAGCGAAGTTTCTGACCGCGATTTCATATTTTCTTCACCCGCCTCAGTGCTAACAAACTGCCTTAACTTGGCGCCTGAGCTCCAGTGGTATTTGTATTCGGCGGACGCTCTTACAATGATGCCATCGTTGACTACGCTTTCATTATCTTCTTCAGCTTCAATAAAACTGTAGCCAGGACCAATGCTATAGCGAAACTCACTGTCTTCACTGCGCCAGAGGCGCTGAGACCAGCCCGCTGCCAGCGAAGCACGGTGATCGTAACCGGTAAATTGATCGTCTTCGTAATCACCGTACATAAACAGACGGCGACCAGGCGTCATTAGTTTATAGTCGAACTGCGCGCTAGTGAAAAAGCGCTGGGCGCTGATGTCCCGCTCTGTTGTTGGCGTACCGCTTTCTTTATAGAGCAACTCTGCGAAGTAGATACTGCTCCAATTTTCTGTTTCGTGGTCCGCATTGACCGCGGCTTTCACACTAGCAGCTGAGGTGTTTCCGGTGTTTACAAGTACACCTAGTTCACCGTCTAGCGTAAAACGAGGAATTTCGTCATCGGTGTCGGGCGTGAAGTCTGCGTGATAGAGGGTTTGTATAAGATCCCTCGCGCTTGCGTGCACACACACGCAGCAACAAACAATGCCAACAACAATGCTTGGCCGGAAGATTTTTTTGAACATAATCTGATTTACGTTGAGCTTTATAGTTTTTAGATTACGTCTTAGTACGACGCTTGTTATACCAATCCTCTGGATGAGCTTTACTACATTTTGCTAATTATCAGTAAAGTAACGGAGTTGTTGCACCGAAAGCTCAGTGAATAAGCGACACAATTTTTGCCGTTTCTTGTTCGGCGTATTCAATTGAATTACTTATCACTTCCATGTTGAGACTTACTGTATTGGCTATCTCAGGGGTAAAAAGTTCAATGTCAGCGTAACTTTCTTTATTCAACTGACTTACCGTAATTCGATTTGCTAAACACAGGACGCAGATATCTACATCGGATTTATGTTTAGCTTCATCATTCATGAACGTTACCGGATAGTACAACCCAATAGGTAAGTGCCAATTTTCTAGTATGATACCGCTGCATTGAGCAAACGTAAAACCGAAATGCTCCAACTGATTAACGTGCGGTAACCCGTTCGTCTCAGTATTCAGGTATGACTGGTAGCGTTTAGTTTCTTTCTTGGCCACGACCAGTTCACTTAAGTTTTGCAATATACCCATTACAAAGAAGCGTTCTGCTCCGCGCACGTTAAGTCTCATCGCAAGACTTTTGGCCACCATGCCGCAATACACTGATGCATACCAATGTTTGTCTAAATTTATTAACTTAGTATCAAAGCGTTTAAATGCGGTGCTGGCTGTTTCTGCAATTACCAAGTTATACAGGGCCTCGCCTCCAATCACACTGATTGCTTTGGCAACAGATTCTACTTGAGAAGGAAACCGAAACAGCGAGCTATTCGCCAGCCTTAGTACCTTCGCGGTAAGAGAGGGATCAGCACTTATAAGCTCGCCAATATCCTCGGCGCTGGAACGGGGATCGTCTAATGTTGAACGCAGGCGCACGCAAATATCCGGTAACGTAAATGATTTCGCGGCATACGAAACATACTTATCTAACGACATCTAGAAACTCTCAGTCTACTTTTTACAAACTCAAGGCCGCTTATTCTGAACTTGGCGGATCATCAAACAGCGTGAACTGCCCAATTGATTCCCCCAGCTCTTTTTGCTGTTGCTTGCGAGCGCGCGTCAGCACCGCTTTTTTGCGCCGAGCACAGGCGCTGATTATTTTACGTTTAGTTGCATCATCAACCTTAAGCCAGTACAGGCGCTCGTCGCGACTTCGATAGCACCCTTTACAGAAACCCCTTGGACCTGACTCACACACACCAATGCATGGGCTTGGAATTTCAAAAAACTCCAGCTGTTGGGATTGTGATTTTTGTTCCGTCATGTCAGTGGCATAACCTTCAAAAGGTGAAACGAATACCACTTGGGCTGCATTTTCAAGCAAGCAACAGTGGCCACGCTTTAGCTTTATCAATATAAATTAAAACGCATACTCCAACATCTAGCCACTAGACATTAGCAGTAAGGCATTCCAATCATCTAAGCCACGCTGCTTTAAAACTAAGCAATTCGACTCGCAAGCCTTTTCGATATGACAAAGCATAGCACGAAATACGGCCTGTTGACTGCTATACCATGTTCGAAAGCCTGATGCGCTAGTCGATAAGTGTGTATTCGACAGTAGAAACCACGCGCACTTTCTTTATATGTGGATGATGACTGTCGCGACTAGAAATACTGAACTGCCCTTGGTTAGCGCGCTTAATTTTGCCCAACGTACTTTTTGAATCTTTGGCAAATTTTTCCGCAACCTCTCTCGCATTGAGCGTAGCTTCTTCAATCATTTCCGGCTTTACTTCGTTTAAGCGGGTAAATACATAGTCGGGCTGAGCGCGGTAGCTTTGGTCTGATAATACAATACCAGTTTTAATTAACTCCCCAATTTGCTGCATAAGCGCTCGCACCTTTTCAACATCATTTGAAAAGACAGTAACGGTTTGAATGGCACTGTAGCGAAATGGCGCTTTTTCACTACTTCCGTATTGTTGCGCCAATTTGTCATTTATTTCAGGCTTTCCAATAGTAATGCTTTCTGCTGAAATGCCCTTCTCTTCTAAAAAGCTAGCCACCTGAAGGCTATTCTTTTCAATATGTTCATACAGTTGAGGTAAGTCATTGCCCGCGTCGACAAATTGAATAGGCCAAATAACCTGATCAGCAATGTATTCTCGCTCTGACAATCCTTTTACGGTTACTACTCTATCCCACGTTTGCATATCGTTCATGGCAGAAGACACCTGAACACCAAGCAAAGACACAGCAACCACCATGCCCATCGCCATTACTATCGCCGCACCTATTTTCATTCGAATCTCCATTCTTTCTGTTTTCAACAGGATACAAGCGAATATAAGCTTTTCGGTTTCACAAAACGAGATAAAAGCTGACCAATGGTGGCAAAAAAAAGGCCACTCAAATGAGTGGCCTAAAGAGCCCCTTAAGAGGGCAACGCTTGGGTAGACGGGAGAGTTAACCTTTACGCTGTATCAGGTAATAAAATACCGGAGTTAAGATAAGTCCAAATACGGTAACACCAATCATGCCTGAGAATACTGCCACACCCATGGCCTGACGCATTTCAGAGCCGGCACCGGTTGATACCGCCATTGGCAGCACACCCATGATGAAAGCAATGGATGTCATTAGTATTGGACGAAGACGTAATCGACTTGCTTCTTTAATGGCTGAAAGCGCGTCCATCCCCTTGTCTTGTAGCTCTTTTGCAAACTCGACAATAAGAATGGCGTTCTTCGTTGCAAGGCCAACCAGTACAATCAAACCTATTTGGGTAAAAATATTGTTGTCGCCGCCATAAACTTGCACACCAATAAGCGCGCTCAGCAAGGTCATGGGAACAATCAATATGATTGCCAGTGGCAAACGCAGGCTTTCGTATTGTGCAGCCAGTACTAAGAACACCAAAAGCACAACTAATGGGAATACAAACGCTGATGCATTACCCGCTAATATTTGCTGATAGGTGATCTCAGTCCACTCGTAAGTCATGCCAAGTGGTAACGTTTCAGCCAGAATTTCTTCAATAGCCGCCTTCGCTTGGTCAGAAGAATAGCCTGGCGCTGCTGCACCGTTTATTTCAGCGGTGACGTATCCGTTATAGTGCATAACACGGTCAGGGCCTGCACTGTGCTCAATGTTCAAGAATGAGCCAAGCGGGATCATCTCACCTTGTGCATTACGCACTTTAAACTGCGTAATGTTCTCAATATCCTGACGGTATTGGGCATCAGCTTGTACATTTACTTGGTAAGTTCTACCGAACAAGTTGAAGTCGTTCACGTATAACGAACCTAAGTAGCCCTGCATGGTGGTAAACAAGGTATCGATGTTTACACCTTGGCTTACCGCTTTTTCACGGTCTACATCCACATCGAGCTGAGGTACAGCAACAGTGAAGCTAGTGAATGCATCGGTAAGCGCTGGGTGTGCCCACGCTTTGCCAATCACTTCTTGCGTGACGCGCTCAAGTTCTTCAAAGCCTAGGTTTCCTCTGTCTTCAACCTGTAAACGGAAACCACCAATCGTGCCTAACCCCATTACTGGTGGCGGCGGGAATATTGCCACAAAGGCACCTTTTATAGATCCAAAGTTCTGGTTAAGCTGGGCAGCAATGGCGCCACCAGATAGATCAGGCGTCGTTCTTTTATCAAAGTCAGTCAGCGTTGCAAACAACACGCCTGAGCTTGGACTATTGGTAAACCCGTTAATATTCAAGCCAGGGAATGCAATTGCATCTTCAACACCAGGGTGTTCCATAGCAATACGAGACATTTCACGGATCACTTCTTCAGTTCTGTCTAAGCTTGCTGCATTAGGCAGTTGAGCAAAGGCGACCAAATACTGCTTATCTTGCGGCGGAACGTAGCCTGTTGGTGTATTGGCAAACTGGAAGTACGTGAGTCCTAGCAGACCCGCGTAAAGCACCATGATGATACTGCTCTTACGGATAAGCCCACCCACAGCACCAGTGTAGCGCTTTGAGTTGCGGTCAAAGAAACGGTTAAACGGTGAAAATACAAAGCGGCCAAACACTTTATCCATTAAACGGGTTAACCAGTCATTCGCTTTACCGTGAGGTTTCAACAGTAATGCAGATAATGCAGGGCTAAGCGTTAACGAGTTAATTGCAGAAATTACCGTAGAGATAGTAATTGTTAGGGCAAACTGCTTATAGAACTGCCCGGTAAGACCGCTCATGAAAGCAGTAGGTACGAATACCGCAGCAAGTACCAAGGTTGTGGCAATAATAGGACCGGTTACTTCTTTCATTGCCTGTACGGTGGCTTCAAACGGCGCTTTGCCTTCAGAAATATTACGCTCTACGTTTTCGACAACAACGATAGCGTCGTCTACTACAATACCGATTGCCAACACAAGACCAAACAGCGACAGTGCATTCAGCGAGAAGCCCATTAGCTGCATAAAGGCGAACGTTCCCACAAGTGAAATAGGTACTGCAACGAGTGGGATAATAGACGCACGCCATGTTTGTAAGAACAGTACAACAACAAGTACGACTAACAATACGGCTTCAAGAAGTGTACTAATTACCGCTTCAATCGAACCACGAACAAATACGGTAGGGTCGTAGGCAATTTCGTATTCAAGGCCTTCAGGGAACGCCTTAGACAGTTCCGCCATACGAGCGCGAACGTCATCTGAAATTTGGATTGCATTAGAGCCTGGTGCTTGGAAAACCGGCACCGCTGCCGCAGGGTTATTGTTAATAAGTGAACGCAGTGCATAAAACTCTGAACCTAGTTCGATACGCGCAACGTCTTTAAGACGGGTTATTTCACCATTCTCACCCGACTTAACAATAATATTTTCAAATTCGGCTTCATCTTTTAAACGGCCGCGCACATTGATAAGCAGCTGAAATTCGCTGGTACCCGTAGGCTGTGCACCTAGGCTACCTGCCGCCGCTTGCTGGTTTTGGTCGGCAATAGCTGCTGCCACATCGCCAGGGTTTAACTGGAGCGCAGCCAGTTTGTTAGGGTCTAACCATACTCGCATGCTGAATTCACCAGCACCGAACAGACGCACTTGCCCAACGCCATTGATTCGCGCTAGCTCGTCTTTAACAAACTGATCAGCATAGTTTGAAAGATAAAGCATGTCATAACGATTATCAGGCGACGTCAGGTGCACTACCATGGTTAAATCTGGTGACGATTTTTCAGTTACCACACCTAAGCGCTGCACTTCTTGAGGTAAACGCGGTGTCGCGCGATTTACACGGTTTTGTACCAGCGTTGTGGCTTCATCTGGATCCGTACCAATGGCAAACGTAATTGTTAGCGTCATACGGCCATCACTGGTTGCCTGTGATGACATATACAGCATGTTTTCAACACCGTTAATTTCTTGCTCTAGCGGCGTTGCAACTGTTTCGGCGATAACTTCTGGGTTTGCACCGGGATAATTCGCAGTTACCACCACGGTAGGCGGCACTACTTCTGGGTATTCAGTGATAGGCAGTTGCCAGACAGCAATTGCACCACCTATAAAGATAAGTAGGGAAAGCACGCCCGCAAAAATCGGGCGGCTAATGAAAAACTGCGAAATGTTCATTACTTAAGACCTGCTGTTGCTGTACCTGTGGCAAATGAACCACCAGATAAAACATCCTCATACTGCGCCATGTTTTGGGTTACTTGTGTTGCATTATCAACACGTGACTGCCAGCTAGATAAGTTTGCCAAAGCATCTTCATCACCCATAGGCACTTCGTTAGCGGCAACTTGGGAACCAGGGCGAACGCGCTGTAAGCCATCAACCACAATGGTGTCGTTTACATTCAAGCCGCTTGTGATGATGCGCATGCTACCCACTTTGTCGCCTAGCTTAACCGCACGGTATTCCACTTTACTTTCGTCGTTTACAACCAGTACAAACTTATTATTAAGATCTGTGCCGATAGCTTTTTCTTTAATAAGAATGCCCTGTTCATCGGTGTCACCTGCCAATTTTAAGTGTGCAAACAATCCCGGAATTAAACGACCTTCTTCGTTATTAAATACGGCACGAACGCGAAGTGTGCCAGTGCTACCGTTAACCTGGTTGTCGATGAAATCAATTTGACCCCAGTGGTTATAATCAGACTCGTTAGCAAGGCGCATCGCTACCGGCTGCTCGCTCACTGCTGTTGAAGCCGCTGATTTATCGGTTAGATAGTTTAGGTACGTCTGCTCATCAATATCGAAATACGCATATAAACGGTCGGTCGATACGATGCGAGTCAACTCTGTTTGTCCTGCAGTAACAAAGTTACCTTCAGTGATGTTTGCTCGAGAAATACGTCCAGAAATAGGTGCTTCAACACGAGCAAAGCCACGGTTTAGGCGCGCTACTTCAAGTGCGGCTTGCGTTTGGTTTAAGCTTGCAAGCGCTTGGTTTTTCTCAGCTAAACGGGCATCAAGAACTTCTTCAGAAACCGCCTGGGTTTTACGAAGTTTAAAAGCACGGCTATAGTTTTGCTCAGCCAACTGAACGCGACTTTTGGCTTCTTCAAGCTGTGCAGTCAATCGATCAACTTCTGCTTTAAACGTGCGGTTATCAATTAAGAATAAGGTTTGCCCTTGTTCGACATATTCGCCTTCGTCAAATGCAACAAAGTCAATATAGCCCGACACGCGAGGGCGAAGCGCAACAATTTGCGGAGACTCTAAACGACCTGTAAAATTATCCCACTCGGTTAAACGCTGAGACACTACCGTTGCCACATCAACAGGAACACCAGCATTAGCGCCAGCGCTCATTGATTGACTTGGATCCTGCTCGTCACCACCGCATGCAGCGACAAGCGCAGTTAGGCTTACTATTGCCAATAAACGGGTAAAAGTTTTCATTGCAAGATTCTCTTAAAAATTAAACTAAAGTTTGATGCTGTGCATTATGCATCGCCACCAACAATAAAAATAATTATCTTTTTATATGCAACACATCACATGATGTTATATATTGAAGATCGGGCTGACAGAGACAACCGCTTTTAAAGATTTAGAAGAGTGGTTTCGCAGAGAAAATGAGAATAACCGTATAAAAAGCGAGAGCTTAGGGAAATCAACGGTTACAGCGATACAGTGTACCAGTGTCGCTCGTCGCATTCATTTGGAAAATAAATGCTTTTAGCTATAACCTATAACTAAACTATGTCAGTTAAATTACATAGCCAAAAACGAAGTAAACGGCAGCTTTTTTCATTGTTCAATAGATGAAAGTAGATTGTCCGCAATAGACACCGGAGACAACCATGCGTCCACATGATTTAAATTTATTGATGATTTTTGATGCCATCATGACCGAGGGTGCAATTACCCGCGCAGCTGACAGGCTGTCGATGACGCAACCTGCGGTATCTAACGCACTTTCTCGTATGCGCACAGCTTGGAAAGATGAACTGTTCGTTAAAGACGGCCGCGGTATTCAACCTACCTCATTTGCTAAAAATTTATGGAGTCAGATTCAGGGCCCTTTAGGCGAGCTCGAAGTCGCCGTTAACCCAACTGACTTTAACCCTGCAACGGCTAAGCGTACTTTTCGTATAGCTGCAACTGACAGCATCGTTTCTATGGTGTGGGGGCCGCTACGCAAAGTTATTGAGAATGAGGCGCCTGGTATTAACATCCATGCCATTCCTAATTACGACATGGAAACCGATAAAATACTCAAAGATGCTGAAGCAGAGCTCACTTTCTCTAAATATCAGGAGCCTGGCTCTGTTATTCGTGCCGAACATGTTCTCGACCCAAGCTGGGTTGTGGTAATGCGCCCCGATCATCCATTAGCAAAATCTCAATTGACCTTAGAAGACTTTGTCGCGGCTGATCATCTTCTGGTTTCTGTTACAGGCGATGTGACTGGCCCTACAGATCAGGTACTGGCGAATTTAGGCCTTAAACGCCGCGTCGCAATGTCTGTAAACCAGTTTTATAACGCTACACCGTTATTAAAAGAGAGCAACCTTATTTGTGTAGCACCGTCTTTGGTAATGGAAAAAGAAATTTTCTCCGGGGAATTGGCAGTATTTGAAACGCCAATAGAAATTGTCAGCTCTCCGCTGTCTGTGATGTGGCACAAACGTCAGGATCAAGACGCGGGCTTACAGTGGCTTAGAGGTCTCGTAGTTAGATTTATTCGCGAGCGTGTACAACGTCATGAAATGCTGCTCTCTCAATGCTGTAGAAAAGCCTATTGCGCCGAAACGGTTAAACGCTTTATGGACCAGCGCAATATGGACTGTGAAGAATTTACGCCAGCGCATTTGAAAACGCCCAGCAATGATGAAATGGACGAAAGACTCGACACTGTAGCGGTTGGAAAAGAAACAGCTTAATACTAGCCTGCTTAGATAACTACACACTCGGCGAGACTTAGCATGTTCGTCATCGCGTTGCGTTATCGCAGGTAAAGTGGTTCTAAAACATTCAAAGCCCTAATAAAAAAACCGCTCAATGAGCGGTTTTTTCGTAGTTCGAACAAAGAAGCTAATTTACTTCTTTTTCTTCGCTTTCGGGTTTGGCAGGTCAGTAATACTTCCTTCGAAGATTTCAGACGCAAGACCAATTGATTCGTTAAGCGTTGGGTGAGCGTGGATAGTCAATGCTACGTCTTCAGCGTCAGCACCCATCTCAATAGCTAGGCCGATTTCGCCAAGCATTTCGCCCGCGTTGGTACCTACCATAGCACCACCGATTACGCGGCCCGTTTCTTTTTCGAAAATCATCTTAGTCATACCGTTAGTTGCATCAGATGCAATTGCACGGCCTGAAGCAGCCCATGGAAACGTTGCTGTTTCATAGCTTACGCCCTGCTCTTTCGCTTCTTTTTCAGTTAGACCAACCCAAGCAACTTCTGGCTCAGTGTACGCTACTGAAGGAATAGCACGTGGGTCGAAGTAATGCTTCTGTCCAGCAATAACTTCTGCAGCAACGTGACCTTCGTGAACCGCTTTGTGCGCAAGCATTGGCTGACCTACAAGGTCACCGATTGCGAAGATGTGGTCAACGTTAGTACGCATTTGCTTATCAACGTTGATGAAGCCACGCTCGTCAACGTTTACGCCAGCTGCATCTGCGCCAACTAGCTTACCGTTTGGCTTACGACCAACAGCAACAAGTACTTTGTCGTAGCGCACTGGCTCAGCAGGTGCGTTCTTACCTTCAAATGTTACGTACAAGCCATCGTCTTTTGCTTCAACCGCAGTCACTTTGGTTTCAAGCATGATGTTAAACTTGTCTTTGTAGTCTTTCATGAACACTTTCATGATGTCTTTGTCAGCGGCTGGAATTAGCTGATCTAAGAATTCAACTACATCAATGTTCGAGCCAAGTGCTTCGTACACAGTACCCATTTCTAGACCGATGATACCACCGCCTAGTACTAGCATTTTCTCTGGAATGTCTTTCATTTCCAGTGCGCCAGTTGAGTCGATTACACGATCATCTTCTGGGATGAACGGTAGGCTTACTGGCTCAGAACCCGCAGCGATAATTGCTTTCTCGAAAGTAATAGTAGTAACGTCGTCACCATTTTTTACTTCTAGGGTGTTTGCGCCTGTAAATTTACCGAAGCCTTGTACATGCTTGGTTTTACGCATTTTAGACATACCGCTAAGGCCATTTGTCAATTGCTTAACAACGCCGTCTTTGTATTCGCGGATTTTATCTAAATCGATGGTAGGCTCGCCAAACGATACACCGTGGCTAGCAAGGTGCTTCGCTTCTTTCATCACTTTAGCAACGTGAAGAAGGGCTTTTGAAGGGATACAGCCAACGTTAAGACAAACACCACCAAGCGTGTCGCGAGAGTCTACGATAACTGTTTCAATACCTAAGTCAGCCGCACGGAATGCTGCTGAATAACCGCCAGGGCCGCCGCCCAGTACCACCAATTGCGTTTTAATTTCGCTCATTGTGAACCTCAATCCTGTTCTTGTAGGGTCATGCTATTACTTTTGTGTAATAGCATAACCTAAATGCCACCAAATGGGCTTATAAAATCGTCGAAAATGTTACTGATATTGTAAACTTTTTCGACCTTTTATTTAAAGTATGATTCTGCGTAAGTCAGTTAGGTTTGCAGCAACCTCAGTAGAGAATCTTGCACCTACCGCACCATCGATGACTCGGTGGTCGTATGACAGGCTTAGCGGCACCATTAAGCGCGGCTCAAACTCTTTACCATTCCACTTAGGCTTCATCTCAGACTTAGACACACCTAATATGGCGACTTCTGGTGCATTTACAATAGGCGTAAACGCCGTGCCACCAATACCACCTAAACTAGAGATGGTGAACGTTCCACCCTGCATGTCAGCCGCTTTAAGCTTGCCTTCACGGGCTTTCTTAGATGTTTCAATAAGCTCTTGAGACAGCTGCTCAATACCTTTCTTATTCACGTCACGAATAACAGGTACAACAAGGCCTCCCGGTGTTTCAACCGCAATACCAATGTTGATAAACTTCTTAATGATTAAGCTCTCGCCGTCGTCAGACAGTGATGAGTTGAATACTTCGTATTTCTCAAGCGCTTTCGCTACCGCTTTCATAACGAATACTAGTGGTGTGATCTTAAGACCAGACTTAATTTTCGCGTGGTAAGCGTTTTGCTCTTTACGGAATTCTTCAACTTCAGTGATATCTGCTTCGTCGAACTGCGTAACGTGCGGGATAGTCGCCCAGTTACGGTGTAAGAACGGTCCAGAGATCTTTTGAATTCGAGAAAGCTTTTGTTCTTCAATCTCGCCAAACTTGCTGTGATCAACAGGCTTAACCGGAACGATTTGAAGTACGTTGTCGCCCACAGGCGCACTACCTGAAGCTGCTGCTGTGCGAGGTTTCGCAAGCTCAGCTTTCACATAGGCTTGAACGTCTTCTTTCAAGATACGGTTTTTAGGGCCAGAGCCGTTAACTTGAGTCAGGTCTACACCAAACTCACGAGCAATACGGCGAACCGAAGGAGAAGCATGTGCTTTACCTGTATTCTTGGCTTCTGGCGCTGGAGGCACAGGAGAGCGACCTTGCGAGGCTTCCTGCTGTGACGCTTGTTGAGTCTCTTCTTGCTTAGGCGCTTCAGCAGGCTTTTCAGCTGCACTTGAAGACGAGCCACCGCTGGTCTCAAGCTTAACAACCAAGGTGCCTTGCTTAACTTTGTCACCCGCTTTGATAAAGACTTCTTTAATCGTACCTGCATGTGTTGACGGCACATCCATGGTCGCTTTATCAGTTTCTAGCGTAATTAGGCCGTCTTCTTTTTCAACGGTATCGCCAGCTGATACAAGTACGTCGATAACGTCAACTTCACCGTCTTCACCAATATCTGGTACAGCAACTTCGATAGTCTCGCTACCTGCAGACGCCGCTGGCGCTGATTCTTGCTTTGCACTTTCTGGCGCAGCCGGTGCAGATGCTTCAGAAGAAGCATCGCTAGACGCCGATTCACTTGAAGACGAGCCTGAGCCCGCTACTTCCAGCTTGATCACTACCGTACCTTCTTTCACTTTATCGCCAGTACTGATGAATACTTCTTTCACCGTACCTGCGTGTGTTGAAGGAACGTCCATGGTTGCTTTATCGGTTTCAAGGGTAATTAGCCCATCTTCTTTTTCAATGGTGTCGCCCACTGAAACCAATACGTCAATTACGTCTACTTCGTCGTCAGAACCGATATCCGGTACTGCAACTTCAATCACTTCGCTGCTGCCAGACGCAGCTGGCGCTGCTTCTGACTTGCTTTCGCTTTTTGGTGCTTCTTCTTGCTTAGGTGCATCTTCTTTAGAAGATTCATCTGAAGCGTTTTCTTCAGACGCGCCTTCATCGGCACTGTCACCATTGGCAACTTTCATTTCACCAATCACATCGCCTTCTTTGATTTTATCGCCTACTGATACAGACAGGCTAACAATCTCACCTTCAAACGGTGCTGGGATGTCCATTGACGCCTTGTCACTTTCAACAGTAACAACGCCTTCATCAGCCTCAATGTTGTCGCCTACGGCAACACATAGCTCGATAACTTCAACTTCGTCACCGCCTACATCGGGTACGATAATCTTTTGAATATCTGACATATGTAAAATACCTTATCTGGCTTACGCGTAAAGTGGGTTAAGTTTTTCAGCGTTAATTTCAAAACGCTTAATGGCTTCTGCTACCACTTTCTTCTCAACGTCACCGCGCTGAGCCAATTCGTAAAGTGATGCCACCACAATGTATGACGCATTAACTTCAAAGTGAGTACGCAAGTTTTCGCGGCTATCGCTTCGACCGAAACCGTCTGTACCTAAGCAGCGGTATTCAGTTTCAATGAACGCGCGTACTTGGTCTGAGTAGTTCTTCACATAGTCAGTGGCAGAAATCGCAGGACCTGCGTCTTTCGTAATTACCTGACCAATGTAAGGTACTTTTTGCTCAGCTTCTGGGTTTAGCATGTTCCAGCGTGCTACGTCTTGGCCTTCACGCGCTAGCTCGTTGAACGAGGTCACTGAGTAAACGTCAGATGATACGTTGTAGTCGTCACAAAGAATTTGTGCCGCTTTACGCACTTCGTTCAAGATAGTACCTGAGCCCATTAGCTGTACGTTAAGCTTAGACTTGTCGTTTTCAACACGCTCAAGCTTGTAGATACCTTTAATGATCTGTTCAGCAACATCATCACCTTCTGGCATTTCTGGGTGCTGATAGTTCTCGTTCATCAATGTTAGGTAATAGAAGATATTCTCGTTATTACCGTACATGCGACGTAGACCGTCTTGAACGATAACTGCTACTTCGTAACCATACGTTGGGTCGTAAGTAATACAGTTAGGAATTAGGTTCGCTTGAACATGTGAGTGGCCGTCTTGGTGCTGTAGACCTTCACCGTTAAGTGTGGTTCTACCCGCAGTTGCGCCTAAAAGGAAACCACGTGCTTGGCTATCGCCTGCTGCCCATGCCAAATCACCAACACGTTGGAAACCAAACATCGAGTAGTAGATGTAGAACGGAATAGTGGTAGCGTTACACGTTGAGTAAGACGTACCTGACGCTACCCACGATGCCATTGCACCTAACTCGTTAATACCTTCTTGTAATACCTGACCTTTCTTATCTTCGCGATAGTAAGCTACTTGGTCGGCATCTTGAGGTACGTATTTCTGGCCTTCATTGGCGTAAATACCTACCTGACGGAACAAACCTTCCATACCGAATGTACGGGCTTCATCAGGAATAATTGGCACAATACGCTTACCAATTTTCTTATCTTTCAATAGCGCGTTAAGTACACGTACAAACGTCATGGTTGACGATACTTGACGGTCACCTGACCCTTTTAAGATAGCGTCGAATGCACTTAGCTCAGGAATTTCAAGCTGTTCTTCAGCCTGTTCACGGCGAGAAGGCAAGTAACCGCCTAGTGCTTCACGACGCTCACGAAGGTACTTCATTTCTTCGCTGTCTTCGTCGAACTTGAAGTATGGCAGGTCAGCAATTTTCTCGTCTGCTACAGGAATATTGAAACGATCGCGGAACGCTTTGATTGAATCAACGTCCATTTTCTTAACGTTGTGCGCTACGTTTTGTGCTTCGCCTGATGCACCTAGACCAAAACCTTTAACCGTTTTAGCAAGGATTACCGTTGGACGACCTTTCGTATCAATGGCTTTTTGGTAAGCCGCGAATACCTTAACCGGATCGTGACCACCACGGTTCAAGCGCCAGATGTCGTCGTCAGACATGTTCGCTACAAGTGCCGCTGTTTCAGGATACTTGTTGAAGAAGTTTTCACGGGTGTACTTGCCGCCTTTGGCTTTACAGTTCTGGTATTCACCATCTACCGTTTCACCCATAAGCTGAATTAGCTTGCCAGATTTATCACGAGCTAATAGCTCATCCCAGTAGCTACCCCAAATAACTTTCACTACTTCCCAGCCAGCGCCGCGGAACGTACCTTCAAGTTCTTGGATAATTTTGCCGTTACCACGTACAGGTCCGTCTAGACGCTGAAGGTTACAGTTGATAACAAACGTTAGGTTGTCTAGGCCTTCACGAGAAGCAAGACCAATTGCACCCAAGCTCTCTGGCTCATCACACTCACCGTCACCCATGTAGCAGTAAACGCGCTGACCTGAACAGTCTTTGATACCACGGTTAGTTAGGTACTTAAGGAAGCGCGCTGTGTAGATAGCTTGAAGTGGACCAAGACCCATAGATACGGTTGGGAACTGCCAGTAGTCTTTCATCAAGTGAGGGTGTGGGTAAGACGATAGACCATCGCCAGCACACTCTTGACGGAAGTTGTTTAACTGTTCTTCAGTTAAGTTGCCTTCCATATATGAGCGCGCATAAATACCAGGAGAAATATGGCCCTGAGCGAAAATAAAGTCGCCGCCTTGATTTTCGTTAGGCGCTTTGAAGAAGTGGTTAAAGCCAACATCGTAAAGCATAGCCGATGATGCGAAGCTACCAATGTGGCCACCAAGCTCTAGGTCTTTTTTAGATGCACGCAATACAATCATCAATGCGTTCCAACGAATCGCCGCACGGATGCGCGCTTCGATGGTCAAGTCGCCAGGCATTTTTGGCTCTTGCGCTGCTGGGATAGTATTGATGTAGGCAGTAGTTGCGTCATACGGTAGATGCGCTCCGCTGCGACGTGCTTTATCAATAAGTTTTTCGAGTAAATAATGGGCGCGTTCTACGCCTTCCTCTTCTAAAACCGACTCAAGCGCATCAATCCACTCTTTAGTTTCTTGAGGATCTACATCTTGGTGCATCATATCAGACATGGTGCCATCCTATTTTTTGCTTATATAGAAAATCCTCCCTTAGCATTGCCTCTACTCTTAAAGGCGCTAAAAGAAGGAAAACTAAATTACGTTGTACTCACAGTGACCCAATCTGGCTCACCTGCTTTTGCAGTGGCACAGGAAAAACCTGACCGGCCTCTGCGAATGAATAGCTATCTAGCCCTTATCTTATAAAAGGTCAGACTAGTAACTAAATCTCTAATCGTCGCAATGCGCGCTGTACGCGGGTATCGCGTTGATTAATGGTTAATAGCGTTTTTTCAATAAACGCCAAATGCGTATTACATGCCTGACGCGCAGCTTCAGGGTCGCGAGAAGCAATGGCTTCTACAATTTCACGACGCTGCTTAGCAATGTCTTCCACCGCTTCAGGGTGCGCTGCCAGCATGTCAAAGTTTCGTTCAATATTGTCCACCAGCATGCTTTGCATGGTGCTCATTACGTGCAACAACACCATATTGTGTGATGCTCTTGCCATAATGATATAAAACTGTCCTAGCGCCTCAGCTTGGGCACGCTTGCTTTCGTGCGCTTTAGGCGTAGGTACGTCGTTCAATGCTTGCTTCAATGCGTTGTAATCTTCAGGTTGACCACGAAGTGCCGCGTAGTACGCCGCCATCCCTTCAAGCGCATGACGAAATTCAAGCAAATCAAATTGAGTTTCAGGACGCTGGCTAACTAAGTCCATTAGGGGGTCTGTCATGGCAGAATTAAGGTTGCGATTAACAAACGTACCGCCGCCTTGCTTACGTTCTACCAACCCACGTGCCTGTAGATTACCAATGGCTTCCCTAAGCGAAGGTCGCGATACATCAAATTCAAGCGCAAGCTCTCTCTCTGGCGGTAATTTCTGACCAGCCAATAACGTACCGTCGAGTATCATTGACTCGAGTTGCTCGGTAATCACATCAGAGAGTTTTTTTCGCTGCTGCCGCATGCGCTCTACGTATCCTTCTATTTAAACCGTGCTCTATAACAATAGCGACGTTATAAGAGCGGTGAATGTAAAAAATAATCGTGGAATATTTAATCACAAACACAATTGGTAATACCATTTTACCTATCTAGTTTAAGGCAGATCGATTTCGAGGTAAATACTCACAAGCATAGCAAAGCATTTACCTTTTGCTGGGTGTTAAGCTTTATTGTTGAATTTGTTAAGAAAAATCAGTAACCGTAAACTGGTCTGATGAGGAAGAGAGAATGCAGTAATAGGGGCAAAGCGCCTGATCTACATACAATTAATAAATAGACCAAACGCCCTTCTAAGCCAAGTAGGCTAGTAAATGTTAAAAATAATGACTATGCAAGACTGCCTACAAGCGTGAGCGCTGATGTTATTACAAGAAGAAAAATAACATTACGTTTTGCTAACTTTACGAGCACCTTCGGTTCTATTGCTGCATTTTCAGCCTGCAACTGCTGTTCATCAGGCGTTAGAATCTCAGCTTTCGAAGAAATTTGTGTAAGCACATCGTATGCAGGTACATCGAACTGAAGTGCATACTTAATCCACTCAGGCAACGCTCGTGAGAAATGTCCCATCATCAACATGCCAAAAGCGGTAACGCGAACAGGAATATAATCGAGCGCAAACATCAATCTTCCCGCAGCGGCTTTTAAAGGGTGATTTGCATCACACAATGCCTCGGTTGTGCTTCGACTCAAGCTATAAAACAGCGCGCCAGGTGCACCAAAAGCAATAAACCACAGCATCACAGCGGCATAGTGTTGATAGTTAAGCCAGGTAAGGTGTTGGCCAAAAGTTTTGCCTTCTGTACCCGCACTTCCGTCACTGTCTGTTTGACTTGCACAATGCCCTAGTTGGTCGGTGTACATACTGCACGCCTGAAGGTCACCTCGATCAGCAGCATTCAAAAAACTCTTGTAGACGGCTCGCAATGCAGGGCAGCCAATACAGATGAACAAAATTATGCTTTGCTCTATAAACGTAAGAAATGCACCAAGTACCCAGTATTCAATTGCTCCCAGCACTACTGCGGGAAGTAAAAGATAGAAATAAAGTGCTGTGGATGAGGCCTTTTTACTTCCCTCCTCATCTTCATTTCCTTCTTGAAACTTAATCAACCCTTTATCTTGAAGAAATGCACGATATTGAGCGGCATACTTTTCAATATGCCAATTAGGTGTTTTTGTTATCAACCGCTCGAGGCTGAGAACTAATAGCAAGCTCATTAACATCATAGGTATTGAGTTTCCTTTTTTCTGCAGTGCGGATTAGTTAAATTATTTAAACCCAGCAACGCGCATTCTATATCTTGCCCAATCGAAAGCTGCACCAGGGTCAGTTTTTCGCCCTGGTGCTATATCATTATGGCCTACGATACGCCCTAAAGTGATCCGAGGATAGTATCTCGTAATAAAATCCGTGAGTTCGCCAAGGGCTTGGTACTGTGCATCGGTGTAAGGCAACGTATCAGTACCTTCAAGTTCAATACCTATAGCATAGTCGTTACAGCGGCTGCGGCCTTGAAATGAAGACAGGCCCGCGTGCCATGCCCGCTGTTCAAAGGGCACAAATTGCTCTATTTCACCCGTTCGATAAATTACACAATGAGCAGAGACCCGTAACCCAGCAATTTCTCTATAGAAAGGATGTTCATCAGGATTGAGGGTTCCGGTAAACAATTGGCGAATGCCCGGCGTACCAAACTGTGAAGGAGGTAGTGAAATATTGTGTATCACTAACAGGCTAACGTCTGCGCTGTCAGGACGGGCATCATAATGCGGACTTGCTGTGTACTTTGCTTCGTTGTAAAGCACCATAGTATTTGCTTCGATAATTGATTTTCTGCGTTATAGCCTACATTGTATATGGATATAAGTGTATAGGGCTATACATTGCATTCTAATAAGCTAATCAGCACGTTAGTCCTTTGCTTAAGAGATTACGCCGAGTATTTAGCAATACGAAAAGCGGTGCACCACTATTATAAGAAAGGTAGAAGCATGAATGAACAACAAGACCCGACAGCGTCGACGGGTAAATGGATGGTTGCGCTTGCTTGGATTTGCGGTTTTGGTCTACTGGTTTTTGTTTTCTCAGATCTTTTAGAAAAACAAATTAACCCAAATAGCGAACCAACATCAGAGCGTATTGGTTCACAAACCGAAGTCCGACTTAAGCAAAATCGCCAAGGTCACTATGTGACAACAGGTTATATTAATGGTGAGGAAGTCGTATTTCTTGTTGATACAGGTGCAACTGACGTGGCCGTTCCCGCTCATTTGGCTAACAAGCTTCAACTCAAAGCGGGTCGAGAAGGGTTAGCCAGCACAGCTAACGGCGTGGTAAGAGTCGCCGAATCGACCATTGAAACTTTGCGCATTGGTGAAATTGTGGTGCGCGATGTAAAAGCAAACTTAAACCCCGGTATGCAAGATGACCATATATTGCTGGGAATGAGTGTTCTTCGCCAATTAGAGTTTACTCAGCGCGGAGAATGGTTAATATTGCGTACCCTTTAAATACACAGATAGCATAGATCATAGCGATGAAGATGACATCACCAGACATGCAAGCGATTCGAGAGCAAGTATCGAACGCGCTTATTGAAGATCTTGGCGGCGAATTAATTGCTGCAAACGACATTACGGCGAACCTGATAGATGAAAGCGTCAATGCAAAAGCCACTATTATTACGCGAGAGCCTTGCGTGGTTTGTGGAATCGCATGGGCAAATCAAGCATTTGCACTAATCGACGAGTCGGTGTCGCTAACGTGGCATGTAAAAGATGGTGACAAAGTTGATGCCAACACCGTACTGGTTAGTTTGGAAGGCTCTGCTCGCGCGATATTGACGGCAGAACGTACGGCGCTTAACTTCCTACAAACCCTGTCGGCAACCGCCACTGTTACTGCCTTTTACGCTAAGTATTTAGATGGCTCCAACACTAAAATTCTCGATACCCGCAAAACGTTGCCAGGTTTGCGGCACGCACAGAAATACGCGGTGCGTTGTGGTGGTGGTCAAAACCATCGTGTGGGTTTGTTCGATGCATTCTTAATTAAGGAAAACCACATATTTTCTTGCGGAAACATCGAAAAAGCCGTAAGCCGAGCGAAAACAATGATGCCGGGCAAGCCCGTTGAAGTAGAAGTAGAGAACTTAACCGAGCTTGAACAAGCCCTTAGTGCAGGTGCCGACATTGTCATGCTGGATAATTTTTCTAACGAACAGATCCAACAGGCAGTGGCGCTCAACAAAGGTCAATGTAAACTGGAAGTATCAGGAAACATTACTGATGAACGACTGGCGTCTCTCGCTAAGCTAGGCGTAGATTACATTTCATCTGGAGCTTTAACCAAGCACGTTCAGGCCATTGATTTGTCGCTGCGCATTAATTTGTCATAGCAGAGCAAGAAAGATAAAGAGCCAAATTAAAAGCTATAAAGGTGGATTTAACATTAGGTAAGCGAATGTGTTGCTTATCCCCTTGTACTTCCACCTTTATAACGCGGCTTCTTTGTTGCACGTGTTTTATTATAAAGATACAGTGTTTCAGTGAAATTTACGTTACCGCAATTATCACTTCCCTATACTGTGGCTTTAAATGCTGAGACCTTAATGGTTGAGGTTACACAGTGATTTTAAATCACCGAGTAGATGTATAATTTACAATACGATTACTCGTCATTCTGTTCAGTCATTTCTCGATAATGCTTTTTGTGTATAGATAGGCATACGCACTTAAGTCATTAACTTTTATACGAAAGTTCAAGTGATAAAGCCTGCCAAGGCGCGGCGAACCGTGTCATACTGAAAAAGCTAGACATAGGTATATTTGCCTATACTTGTCAGTAACAAATAAAATTCTATACTGAGTATCAAGTACCAGGGGCGTTAAATGGACGACTCGGGTATAAACGTCAATTTGAATTAGATTTAAACTTTACGTGTTATACACGTCCCGGAGAAAAACCATGATGAACATGAATACTAAAAACCAAAAAGGTTTCACCCTAATCGAACTAATGATTGTTGTTGCAATCATCGGTATCCTTGCAGCAATCGCACTTCCTGCTTACCAAAACTACACGCAAAAAGCGCGTTTTACTGAAGTTACCAATGCAACAGCAGCTGTAAAATCAGCAGTCGAAGTTTGTGCTCAAACCACTAACGATCTTGCTAACTGTGTACAGAATACGAACGGCATTCCAGCTACAGTTGCAGCATCTGCGGCAAATGCTGACCCTGATATTGTAGGCGTTACAACTGGTGCTAACGGCGTAATCACTGCAACTGCACATGGCGATATGGATGTACCGGCGCCTGGAACATACGTTTTGACTCCAGCCCTTAACGGTGGTCGAGTAACGTGGACAGCAGTGTGCACACCAGCCACTCTTTGTTAATCTCGAAAAATTAGATTCCGAAAGCCCAGTTATATACTGGGCTTTGTTGTTTAAAGAGAGAAAACTCAATGGCGAAAGCAGCATCTACATTTACATGGCAAGGAAAGGATCGCCATGGACAAAGCCGTAAAGGAGAAGTTTCTGCATCTTCTCTTTCGGAAGCTAAAAATATCCTTCGTCGCCAAGGAATTTCCGCTAATAAAGTAAAAAAACTTTCAACACCTCTTTTTGGAGGTGACAAAAAAATTACAGCTGCTGATATTTCTGTAATATCAAGGCAAATAGCAACGATGCTAGCAGCAGGTGTAACTTTAATTCAGTCTTTAGATATGATCTCTCAAGGCCATGATAAGGCAAAGATGAGAAAGCTTCTTGGGGAAGTCACGGATGAAGTAAAGTCTGGAAACCCTTTATCCAGTGCGCTGAGAAAGCATCCCGAATATTTCGATGATCTGTATTGTGATTTAGTTTATACCGGCGAACAGTCAGGCGCACTCGAGACCATTTACGATCGTATTGCTACCTATAAAGAAAAGGCTGAAGCACTTAAGTCAAAAATTAAAAAAGCGATGTTTTACCCAGTCGCCGTCGTCGTTGTTGCATTCATAGTTACGACTATCTTACTTATATTTGTTGTACCACAATTTGAAGAGATTTTTAGCAGTTTTGGCGCAGAGCTTCCCGCCTTTACACAGTTCGTACTCGCAATTTCACGATTTGTTCAAGACTATGGTGTTTTCATAGCGATCGGTATTGGAATTGGTGGATACCTTTTTGCTAGAGCTTACAAAAAAAGTCAAAAACTGCGCGACAATATTGACCGCAATATTTTAAAAACACCGGTGGTTGGAGAAATTCTAAAAAAAGCCAGTATTGCGCGCTTTACCCGAACCCTAGCCACAACTTTTGCAGCAGGTGTGCCGCTTATTGGCGCACTAGAATCCGCCGCCGGAGCTTCGGGCAACGCGGTATACCGCGATGCCATTTTATACATGCGTAAAGAAGTGGCAGGCGGTATGCCTATGCACGTTGCAATGCGCGCTACACAAGTATTCCCTGACATGGTGACGCAGATGATTGCCATTGGTGAGGAGTCGGGCGCGGTTGACGAAATGCTTAGTAAAATTGCCACCATATATGAAGCTGAAGTCGATGATATGGTAGACGGTTTAACCAGCCTATTAGAACCTATGATCATGGCCGTACTTGGCGTGGTAATCGGCGGCTTGATTGTGGCTATGTACCTCCCTATATTCGAAATGGGTAACGTGGTATAACGTGGCTCAGCATTAAGAGAACGAAAATCAACAATTATAAGAACCACATACCATGGACGCGATAATTACGCTTAGTCAGCTTTACCCTGCTGTATTCTATTCCCTAGTCTTTTTTGTAAGTTTAATGGTTGGCAGTTTCTTGAACGTGGTGATTTACCGCTTGCCTATTATGATGGAACGCAGCTGGCAGCAAGAGTACCAAAGCTATTTTAGCGAGGGTGAGCCGACACCTAATGATAAAAACTCATCAGCGAAAGAAGAAGTATTTAACCTTGTAAAACCAGACAGCACATGCCCTAGCTGCGGCCACAAGATTCGCGCATGGGAAAATGTTCCTGTTATTAGCTACCTGTTCCTTAAAGGTAAATGCGCTAAATGCAAAGTTGGAATATCAGTTCGATACCCGCTGGTTGAATTGTTTACTGCTTTAGCCTGTACTTTTGCGGCCTATCAATTTGGTGTCACATCGCAAGCACTATGGGCCGTATTGTTTACTTACATACTCGTTGCTCTGCTGTTTATTGACTTAGATAAGATGCTATTACCTGACCAGTTGACACTGCCTCTACTGTGGTTGGGGTTACTGTTGAGCACGCAACACATTTTTGTAGACACCACCGACGCTATTATTGGCGCAGCGGCGGGTTATTTAAGTTTGTGGTCTGTTTATTGGCTATTTAAACTTGCCACTGGCAAAGAAGGTATGGGCTATGGCGATTTCAAGCTGCTCGCCGCACTTGGCGCTTATACGGGCTGGCAAGGTCTGCCCATTATTATTTTGCTCTCTTCGTTTGTTGGCGCAATTGCAGGCATACTCATAATGGTGATTCAAAACAAAGGTAAGTCGCTGGCAATTCCTTTTGGCCCCTACCTTGCTGTGGCGGGTTGGCTGACACTGCTTTTTAAAGATGCCATTATTACCACCTATCTTGATTACGTACTTTAGTTAGAAGGTGCCGGCATTATGAATAAGCAGACTCCCTTTGTAGTAGGCCTTACTGGCGGGATAGGTAGCGGTAAATCTGCTGCCACTGATATTTTTGCGTCGTTAGGCATAGACATCGTGGATGCCGATGAGGTCGCAAGGGATGTGGTTGCCGTGGGCTCACAAGGGTTACTTCAAATAGCTGAGCATTTTGGCGAGCATATTTTGCTTGAAGACGGTAGCCTTGATCGCGCCGCACTTCGAGAGAAGGTTTTTGCTAACCCAGATGAAAAAACCTGGCTGAACGGCCTTCTCCACCCGCTTATTCGTTCTCGCATGCAACAGCTAATCATAGAATCGACTTCCCCCTATTGCATCTTATCTGTTCCACTATTGGTTGAAAACAAGCTTACTGAAATGTGTAACTACGTAGTAGTGGTTGACTGTCCTGAAGCGCTTCAGCTTGAACGCGCCTTAAAGCGAGATGGTAGCTCTGAAGCAACGATAAAAAGTATTATGGCGTCACAAGCTAGCCGTAAAGAACGGCTGAGCGCTGCAGACCATGTACTAGACAATAGCACCAGCCTAAACGCCCTCTCTTCGCAAGTTTCGGCCTTGCATGAACACTTACTTTTGCTATCTAAAGCGTGAAGTTGATAGACGAAGTTAACGCAAAAACACATCCCTAATAACTAAATTCACCACCTAAAAGCAGGGCGTTACAGCCTTACGGATTGATTTTTGAAACTTTTTTGACCAATTAACGTCAAAGTAAAGATTTGGCGGACAAGTATACTTGGCTTAAACGCTTTGATGCTTTAGGCTTGTTGCCTTTCACTGTTCAGCTAAATTTTTAGCGACATTTCTCTAAGTCTATGTGTTTTAAGGGGTTCCATGGGTCACGCTGTTTTCGAATTTCCACTAAAGGAAAAAGTACGTAACTATTTACGTGTTGAGCAGCTGCTTGGACAACTTAAAATTACGGCTAAATCAGAACATACTCATCTGCAGCTGGTGTTCTTTGAACAGCTTTTCGAATTACTTGATCTCATTGAAAGACTGGATCTTCGCTCCGATCTTACCAAAGACCTCGAAGCCCATGAAAAGAACTTGGTTTATTGGTCTAAGCACCCGAAAATTGACAGCACCGCCTTAGAACAAGCGCTAAAAACCGTGCTTACCCTAAAACAAAAGCTAAAAACAGACCGCCGTTTTGGTAGTGCTTTGAAAGAAGATAAACTGCTAAGCGCAATCAGGCAGCGCTTTGCCATTCCAGGTGGCGCGTGTAGCTTCGATTTGCCCAATCTTCATTTTTGGTTACAACAACCCCTTGAACAACGCCTCGCTGAAATAGCGCAATGGCTTGAAACGTTAGCCTTACTCGATGATGCTATTGCTGTTAGCCTGTCGTTCATTCGCGAACGAGGTCAATTTGTCAATGTGGTTGCTGACAACGGTTTTTATCAAGGCGCTGCAGAAGATAAAAACGAGTTAATTCGCGTTAAATGTAGCGTTGATGAAGGGTATTACCCTACGCTTAGCGGCAACAAATACCGTTACGCACTCCGCTTCATGCTATTTTCTCCTCAAGAGGGCCAATCTGGCGCAGTGGAAAGCAGTATTCAGTTTCGTTTAGCTGCCTGTTAAACTTAAGACCTGCTGACGTGTGATGTACCGCAAAGATCAGCAGGCCAGAGTCTTTAATTTATTGTTTCCCGTCTGCGGTAGTATAAGCAAATCGCAAACTTCGCCGTTTAGACGTATTTCACTGGAGTAAATAATGGAAGTGAAATGTCCTATTTGTGCCAAGCAGGTTGTTTGGGCACCAACAAGCGAATATCGCCCTTTTTGCAGTAAAAAATGCCAACTTATCGATTTAGGTGAATGGGCCGCTGAAGACAGAAAAATAGCCGGCAAGCCTGCAGAAGACGCAACGCCCAAGCATATCGATGTTGAAGAGATAGAGGCGATGCTAGCACAGCAAACAGATGACTTCTTTAAGCACTAATACGCGCTGTCTTTCCCCACAATTTGGCAAACACCAGTATTTAGGTAAATTCCACTAAGACGTATTCTCGTACAAAGCGCAGTGGTGTAGTATCGGTTTACTTGATTTCCAAGTCGTGGGTAGATGCGCAGACAGCGAACGTATTAATTCATCACAATATTACTCAATAGCTCGCTGCGCAGCCTTCCTCATCCTCAACCTATACAAAAAGGAACATGAATGTTTAATTCTATCGCGCTTGTTGGTGGTACTCATGGAAATGAAACCAGTGGTATTCAGCTTATTCGAAACTGGCAACAGTTTGGGCTACCTTCGCGATTTAATGAGCTAAATGTTTCGTTAAGCATCGCCAATGAAGCGGCCATTGCGGCAAACGTTCGTTTCGTAGACGAAGACTTAAACCGTCAGTTTACCTTTGAACGTTTATCGAATAACAATTCTGCGAAAGAAGCTGAGCTTGCTAAGGCTCTTAACCAACAGTTAGGGCCTAAGGGTGATTCGAACACAGATTTTGTGATTGATATTCACAACACCACCAGCGAAATGGGTGCTACGCTTATCATTTTGGAAGCGGATGAATTTCATATTCAGCTAGCGCGATACGTAAAGCAACAAATGCCAGAAGCCAACATTTTGGTAGAAGACGAAAAGCCCTACCTTGAACATGGTTACTTGTGCACCACTGGTAAGAAAGGCGTAATGATAGAAGTGGGTGGGCAGCCACAGAGCGTATTAAGAGAAGATGTTTACCTTCTAACACAAACCATGGCTGAAGCAATATTGGATTTTTGTGCCGCGTATAATAAAGGGCAAATCAGTACTGACGCTTTGCCTGCCTGTGAAGCTTTTCGTTTAGGCGATAATGTGTCTTTTCCGTTAGATGCTAATGGAAAACGTACTGCCATGATCCATCATTCACTGCAAGATAACGATTTCAAACCTCTCATACCTGGGGCACCTGTATTTCGGACGTTTGACGGCAAAGATATCGTGTGGGAAAACGAAACTGAAACCTACCCGCACTTTATTAATGAAGCCGCTTATTTCAAACTGGATGTGGCATTTGCCACCGCTGAACGAATAATGCTTTAAGCGTAAGTTATCTTGTTATTTGAATTACCAGCAAAAGAATAACAAAAGCACAGTCAGAAAGGCTATTGGGCCCTGATGGGCCCTCAGCTAAAAGAGTTCTATTTTTGGCTCTCGCGCCTCTTCAAACTCATTTTTCTCTTCTGGTGAAGATTCATTGATGTCAAAGTGGATTTTACGCTGATCTTCCATAACGTATTTTTCAAACATTTCTTTCGTGCTTAAATTAAAAGACTCGTCAAAATGTTCGCGATTATTGATGTAAGACGAGAATTGTCCGAACAGGCTAACAATGGCATCTTGCTCTAACTTCACGTGTTCGGTGCGCTGGCGAATAATATCTTGGAATTGAATCTTGGCTATTGCACCACTCACTTTAGACGCCACTTCTGTCGCGCTTTGTGAAAAGCATGCCAGCATTTTGGGATTGAGTTCTTCTAATACCCGATAGTGGCTCGTAATGTTTTCTAACGATTCAGAAAACCCCGTTAATAGTTCACACGTATCGTTAGCACGCGTTGAATTAAGCATTTTCTCTCCCTGATGATGCGCGGCATCAAGAGCGGACTTTATACCGGATTCTATTTTTTCAGCCGCTTCTGAAGACTGGGAAGACAATATACGTACCTGTTCTGCTACTACCGCAAATCCCCTTCCGTATTCTCCGGCTCTAGCTGCTTCGATAGCCGCATTTAGCGCTAACAAGTTGGTTTGTGAAGCAATATTTTTAACCAGTTCCGTGAGCTCTTTAAGGTTCTCAACTTCACGCATTACCCCTTGAATCGCTTCTGTATCTGCGATTTGCTGTTCCCGCTGGGTGCTTATCATGGCTTTAATACTCGATAAGCGCTTTGCAGCCAGCTCAAACTCATCGGCGCTTTTTTCTTTGCAGCTAAGCGCGTTCTTTTGCCCTAACTCAACGTTATCTATACTGTCTTGAATGCTACTTTCAATTTCGTACAGCGCCTTCATCAATTCCATCGATGCATCTTCTGTGATGGCGCTTATGCCGTCCATTTGGCCTTTGAGGATGGCTACATATTCACTGACTTGAGCATGTGTTTCGTTGAGTTGATCAGAGGTTTCTTGTAAGTAACTCTCCTGTTTATTAAGACTGGCTTTGAATACGCTTGTTTGCCTATGCGAATACCATGTAATAAAACTCAAGAAACCCAGTATTGTGGCAACGGTACCTGCTTGCCCATTTAATAGCTGTGGCGATATATTCAACGAAATTGCCATGCTCAATATAGACACACCAACCAAACCGCTCCAGAGTAAAAGTGAGTCCTGAACTTTATTCGTCTTATCCTTAAGCACTTTAAACTTCTCAGCGAGTACCAACTCATAATACTGCTTTGTTTTTTCAAGTACTTTCATAATCTAACCTTATGCAGTTGGCACCAACTGCTTTACTACACCTAATAACTGCTCTGGCTCAACAGGCTTAACAAGCCAACCTGTCGCGCCCGCCGCTTTCGCTTCTTCGCGACGACTCTGTTGAGATTCAGTGGTTAACATCAACATAGGGGTGAACCTGAACTTAGACTGCTGTTTCAACGTTTTAATAAGCTCTATGCCGTTCATACCTGGCATGTTTAAGTCTGTGATAATTAGTTTAGGACTGATTGATTCAAGGGCTGTCATAGCCGCTTCCGCACTCTCTGATTTTGTGACCGTATAGCCCGCTCGTTTTAATAACATTTCCATGCTCATTAACATGGTGGCCGAGTCATCTACTAAGTGTATTGCGCTCATTGCATTACCTCTCGTGTTAGCCAATTAATTGTTTACATAATTCAGTATAGTCATGTGCGCCACGACTGTTAGGAGCATAGGCAAATACAGGCTTATTCTCTGCAAATGCCTCGGCGAGTTTGATGCTCTTTCTAATGGGGCTTAGCACTTTGCTTCGTCCATAGCGCCCGTACCAGTTACTTAACTCCTGTCTGTGCAGCTTTAAATTTTGTTCTACCATGACAGGTAAAATAGTGAGTTTAGTTGCTCTAAACTTTCGCTCTGCCATTGCATTTCTGCACGCATTGAGCAGTTTCTGAACACCGTCACTTGCAAGTGGAAGGGGCGTTGCTGGAATAATAATGTCGGTCGCTGCCGATAGCGCAGCCATAAGCTGCGGGCTCAATGTCGGCGGTGTATCAATAAGAACAATATCGAAATATTTCGTTACCGCTTCCGAGTCGCACCAGTTACGCAATACATCTAGCGTGATTTCTTCATTTGTATTCGCATTACAAGTATCAACATCGGTGGCATATATGTTGTCAGCGCACTTCACAATAGAGGTAAAGAAGGTGTTGAGAGGCAGTTCAGTTATATCGCTTTGTTGAACGCATCCTAGTGCTTTTAAGCCATGCATAACATGGCCTTGATTATCAAGATCCAACACAATGACCCGTTTATTCGCTTGTGCGAAGCCATAAGCAAGATTTACCACCGTGGTGGTTTTCGCCGTACCGCCTTTGCGATTAGCTACCGTGATCACTCTCATTCGAACCACACTTTACTCTGCTTGTTTTGCATCATTTCAGTCAGCCAATATAGTGCATCGGCTTCAGGCCACACGCTCACTTTTGGCTTCTTAGCTAGCAATACCTGATACACAGCAGTATGTGCGCTACCTAAGGCTTTTAAATTAACTTGTCGGGCAGTCTCTTCATTCAACCAAGCAAAGAGCGTTTCAGCTTCTTCTATTTCACAGTGCCCGGTCATGACCGCGACTTTCTTTTTGTAAGCTATAGGCATTTTGCTAATACCTCTTGAACGTTGATAATCAATAACACACGCCCGTCGCCAAGCAGCGCCGTTCCCGAGAAGTGAGCGTATCCGGCCAACACGCCTTCGAGCGGTTTTTGAATAACGTCAATCCCTTCGTGAAACTTATCAATGATTAGTCCAAACTCTCCCTGAGGCGTTGATACCACAAGAATTGAATGCTCTTCCCTTTCTTCGGCTGCTTCGAAACCTAATGCTTCACGCAAGTCACAAAGAGGTATGAGCTTTTCGCGGATAACCAGTACGTGTTCGTTGCGAATACGCTGGATATCGGCAGTGGGCACTTTGACAGTCTCAACGACGGCATCCATTCCAACGCCAAACATTTGGTCGTTCACTTCGAACATCATTACTCGGTTCACTGACATGGTTTGGGGCAGCAAGAGTTTGAAAGTACTTCCTACTCCCACTTCGCTTTGCATTTCGATCGTGCCGCCAGCCTGGCTAACCATTGTTATTACCGCATCCATTCCAACGCCGCGCCCAGATAAATCTGACACTTGCTCAGACGTTGAAAAACCAGCGGCAAAGATTAACTGTAGCGCTTCATTATCATCCAAGTTTTCAAGCTGCGTTTCGCTGATAACCCCTTTTTGAAATGCCAAAAGCTTTATTTTTTGAGGGTCAATGCCTTTACCATCATCGCGAATCTCTATGATTACGCTATCATCAAGCGGCGTTGCGATGAGGTCGATGCGACCTACTTCAGGTTTTCCTGCTGCAAGCCGCTCTGCAGGAGACTCTATGCCGTGATCTATGCTATTTCTTAGCAAGTGAATAAGCGGTTCAGATAAGGACTCAATTAAATTTTTGTCAAACTCGGTATCTTCCCCCTGCATACACAACTCGATTTTTTTATCGAGCTTTCTGGCTAAATCCCGCACTAAGCGAGGGTAGCGTTGAAATACGTGGGAAACAGGTACCATACGAATCTGAAGCACTGCACTTTGGAGCGATTCTGTTAATCGGTTAACAATGGAAAAATGGGCTTTGATTTGCTTACTGAGCTTTCTACTGCCTCCCTCTTCTTCTGCCTGCTTTGCAAGATAAGGCAGAGAATTTTTGGCAACGGTTAGCTCGCCAACAATGTCCATTAAGTAATCTATTTTTGACTGATCGACCTTGAGCATTTTCACCGCTTGGCGTTCAGCTTTTACAGGAGCAGCTGTGTCTTCTGTCGTTTCTTGTGCGTTAGCTTGCTGTGTATTAGCTGGCTGTGTAGCCTCAGCTGTCGCGTCATTCGACGTTTGTTGTGCTTGCTCGTCATTTGCTTGCGCTTGAATTGTTTCCTCATCTAACGCATTACTAATGGCAACCGCCAGCGCGTCCTCATTTTCAAACTCAGCGCCCAGAATATTACCCACCAGCCCTGCGATAGAAGGAAACATGAACTCAGATTTATAGTTATCCGAATTTAGTAATGTGAGCTGTTGTGTCAGCATTGCTCGTTCATGCAACGCTAAGGTTTTTGGCTTAGACGCTTCTCTTCTCGAGTCTCTTGCTTCGTTTGTCGAACTATTACCGACTTCAGGAGACGTATTCATATTAGTGTCTTTACCTGAACATCCATCCTCTCGGATTTCGTTATCAAGAAAACTCAAATCGTCGATTGAAGATAGCAGGCTCAGCACAGCTCTATTAGCGCTGCCATCTTCGCTGTCGTCAAAGTTCAGTGAGGCAAGCAGTAGTCCAGCGCTAGCATGCACTTGGTCTATGTCTGTGTCATTCAGGGCACTGTTCAAGGTTTCGTCGTCGATAGTCTCGAGGCACTTTTGAATTTTACCGGTGCATGCAGCTTTTAAGGCTTGAGTGGTAAAACTAACGCAAGAGTACTGCCCCTCGTAATACGCCATATGCTGTTTAATTTCATCTTCGCCGGCAACGCCAAGCGCTTTGATTGAAGTGAAACAGTTATAGATATCTGCATCTTCGCCTAATTCGGGCATTTCAATATTAAACGCCTTTATTCCTGGTAAGGCTACGGTGACATTTATTGGGTCTTCTCCGCGAAAGAAGCAGCCTTCGTCGGGCGTGTACTGAATAAAATAGCAGTCTGGGCCAGTCGCTTTACAAAGTAGGTCTAAGTCAGCGTTTCTACCAAAATTGGCGATCAGTGCTATGTGCTCTTCGCTTAGCGTTTGCGGGTCAGCTATTGGGCTTTCGTTGTTAACGGTGGCGCTGCTTTCATCGACTTCACTCGATGCTGTCGGGTCGATAAAGTGTTTTAATTGAGCACTAAGCTGTGTCGATATTGGTTTCCATTGCTCAACGTTCTGGGAACCTACTTCGAGCTCGTCGAACCATATTGAAATTTGGTCTAAGGCTTCAAGCAACAAATCGCCTATATCATCGCTGTAGGTGACCTCGTTAGACCTTACACTATCAAGCAAATCTTCTGCTGCGTGAGCCAAGCGAGTCAAAGGTTTAATATCAAATAAATCAGAAGAACCTTTAATGGTGTGCAGGTCGCGAAAAATTTTGTCCACACGCTCAGAAGCTGGGCCCGACGATTGAATTTCTAAAAGCTCTTGGCTCGCCGACTCTAAATTCTCGCGGGACTCGCCAATAAACACATCAAGTAATTCACTCATTGGCTTCCCCCCCCAATCACTGCACTTACTACTGACTTCAACGTGTCTGCATCCACAGGCTTCGTCATGTAATAGTTTGCCCCACATTGATAGGCTCGCTCGGCATCTTGATTAGCCGACTCGGTACTTATCATGATAATGGGGACCGCACGTAGTGCCTCATTGAGCCGTATTTCCTTACATAGCCTATAACCGTCCATCTTTGGCATGTTCACATCAACAAGGAACAAGTCCACATTTGTACCTATAGCTTTCTCAAGCGCTTCTACACCATTCTCCGCCTCTTCGATAATTCTGTCTGGCGAAGTCACCAGCATTTTGTGGAACATTCTTACCGTAGAGGCATCATCAACAATCATTACTGTTTTCATGTTATGCCCCTCCTGTAAGTGGCTTCTGGTAAGCAATCACATCACCGAATTTGCGTACTTTAAACATAGACGAAATACGGCTCATAGATTCGCTGTGCCCTAAAAAAATGTATCCACCTGGTTTCATCGCATCAAAGAGTACCTGCGCCGCCTTCTTACGCGATTCATCATCAAAATAAATGAGCAAGTTTCGGCAAAAAATGAGGTCAAAATGCCTAAACTGCTTCATATTATTTGCGGATAAAATATTCGAGAGCGTAAAGGATACGGACTCACGTATGTCATCACTAAGCTGGAATTGCCCATTGATTTCTTTGAAATACTTCTTCACCAGCGGGAGCGGAATGTTCTGAACAGAGCGCTTGGAATAAAGCCCCTTTTTTGCTGATGCCAGCACGTTGCTGTCAATATCAGAAGAGATGAGCTCTACATCTCGGTGCGCCAACCCTTTCCAATACTCGATAAGATATATCGCTATTGAGTAAGGCTCTTCGCCCGTACTCGAGGGTACTGACCAAATGCGTAAATCTTCTCCGGCAGGACGATAACCGTCTAACTCATCCATTATTTCTCTTGTCATCGCTTCAAATTGATATTCTTCGCGAAAGAAATACGTTTCGTTGACAGTCATTGAATTCACGAGGTTTTGAAATTCTTCACCTGACGCTTGGAATCGCATGTAAGTGAAGTAACCTTTAAAGCTCGTATGACCTGTAGCCTTCATGCGTTCATGGAGACGTTTGTCTACAAAATAGCGCTTCGAGTCTTCGAAGTGGATCCCGGTTTTTCGGTAAAACATAGAGCGAAACCGTTCGAAATCGGCAGCACCTATTTTTTCTAGTGCTACACTATTCATCGGCGTTTCTCACTTGATTACGAATTAGTGAAATAACAAACTGAATGTAGTTATGATTCGGAAATCGGCTTTCAACAGTTTGCAAAATATCCAAAGTAGACACATCAGCAATTTCAGCCAGTTTGTCCAGTGCAGTACCCACAACGTTTTCATTGTCGTCATTTAGAGCGAATTGGTGCAGCCAGTTCACTGCATCTATGTGAGCAACCGCACCTATAATGTCTACGCAGAAAATACGGGTGTCAGGGTCCTCGTCGTGCATGAGTAAATTGACATTCGCAGCAAAAATATCAGGGTTTTGCTGCATAAGCTCAATAGCCCCATTTCGCAATTGCACGTGTTCGCTTTTAAGCATGGTAATAACCTGCGAGGCATGACTTTGAGTCATATCATGCTCGAGCGCACTAAATAAAGCCTCGATCACTGTTGGGTCATCTTCTTGTGGCAATCGATATATAAAGGCGTCGTGCGCATCTTTTTGGCCACTCAAATCTCTTACTGCCCACCGGCGCACATCACTGTCGCTCGAGTTTAGGTCGCTAATGAGTTGCTCTTTCGTTCGAGGGTGTTCGCGCTTTTCCTCAAAGTCATCGGAAACATCGGCAATAGGTTCTACTTTCTTCTTGAGACCCATAATTACTTCTCCTCTTAACGACAAAGCGCGTTCAATTTAGATGCGACTTTGGGACTATCTAGTACGAAGCTGGCGCAACCCGCTTCAATAAGCTCTTTTGGCATACCGAAGACAACTGAGGTCGCCTCACTCTCTGCGATCGTTGTCGCACCTTCTTTAAACGCTTTGCTCATAGCGGCAACACCATCACACCCCATTCCGGTCAGCTGTACGCACAGCATTGAAAGTGGCTTGTAGCAGTTAAGTGCGCTGTCTACCATACGATCCACACTTGGATGCCACAGAAAACTTGGGCTTGATGGCACAGGGCGCGCTGAGACTTCACCGCCGGTTTTTGAGAAGGCAAGATCAGCATCCCCCTTTGCAAGATAAACATTGCCAGCCTTTATGGGCATCTTCGCATTCACCTCAACCACGTTGAGCGGACTGATTCCGTCCAAGCGCTTAGCCAGCGCACTGGTGAAAGAGGCTGGCATGTGCTGTGAAATAACGATAGGAATCGGAAATGCGGGGCTTAAGTTAGCTACCAGGTGTTCAAGCTTTTTGGGACCACCAGTGGAAACGCCTACCAGAACGACTTCAAAGGGTACGCTCGTTTTGTGGCGAACAACTTTTTGTGTCACGACTGGGGGCGGTTTAATTGTAGGACGCTGTGGTTTGCCAGTTTTGGCTAGGGCGTGAATTTTGTTTATTAAAGGCGCCTCTAAATCTGAAATATCCCGCGAAACAGTGCCCCCTGTTTTTAACACAAAGTCACTTGCGCCAAGCGCGAGTGCCTCTAGGGTAATGGTGGCTCCCTTTTGCGTAAGCGAAGACACCATGATAATAGGACAAGGATAAAGTTTCTTGAGCATCGCCAGACACGTCATGCCATCCATTACCGGCATATTAATGTCCAGTGTTATACAGTCTGGCTCGAACTCTACAGCTTTAGTTAGCGCTTCTTCGCCGTTACGTGCTACTTGAACAATAAAGCCCTCTTTCTCGAAGAGTTGCGTGAACAGCTTTCGCATTAACGCGGAATCGTCGACGATAAGTACTTTTACTGTCATAAATAACCTCGAATATTAGCTAGCATTGCTCTTGAGCTTTAGATACCGCATTGTCATCGAGCAAGACTTTAGGCTCGATAATTTGAATAATGCGTTTTTCATCATTCAGCTTAATCAGGCGGTTTAAGAACTCAGATTGCATCTCAGAAAGAGAAGGCGCTTCTTCAATAGTCTGTCTAACGACGGTCTTCACTTCGGCAACACCATCAACGATGAACCCGGTACGCTGTTTATCTTTAGTAAGAACAACGATGCGCTGACGTTCTGACGTTTCGCTGCACGGCATACCTAAGCGGCTGCGCAAGTCGATAACCGGCAACACCGTACCGCGAAGGTTAACAATGCCTTTCAGGTAATCTGGCGTACTCGGCACACTTTCAAGCTTCTCTGGTACTCGCGTAATCTCTTGGGTATCGTCAATGCTTACGCCGTATTCTTGCCCATTAATCCAAAAGATAACGTATTGCTCGCAGTCATCTTCATCAATTGCTAAATCGTTGCCATCATTCATTTGAGACTCCTGCTGAATATCGGCATCAAGACTGGTTAAAGCGCTCATCAGCACACGGCTGTAGATGTTAGAAAGGTTGATAATAGACACCAGGCGTTTGCCGCCATCGCTGCGGTAGACCGCTTCAAGCAGCCCCGATTCCGCGCCGTCATTACATACCGAAGGAACAGATTCCAGTTCAGCTTCAGAAATAGACACCACATTACTGACTTTGGCTACCACAAAGCCAACGCTACCAAACTCACTGTTTTGCGTTACTACAATGCGCGATGCTTCGTTAATTTCAGTGCGCATCATGCCAATGGAGTTCGACAAGTCGACAATGGGAATGATACGGCCGCGCAGATTGACCAGCCCCAAAACAGAAGGTGCACTGTCCGGAAGTTGCGATATCTCTGCGGGAACACGCACAATTTCTTCTACGTCTTGAAGGTGAAATGCGAACTCTTGTTCCTCTAGTGAAAAGCACACTAACTGCTGTAAATTCTCGTCCTCTTGAGAATCTTCAGGCGCATCGTTATCAATATGCTGCATTCCCGACAGCTGCATAGTATTGCCATCTTGCTTGACGACTGCCTGTGCTTTTGCAAGCGCAGAAACATCAAGGATTTGCTCTACAGGCTGGTCGCTTTGTTTAATGATGCCCTGCATATAGTCGTAGGCGATAGAATCCGTCATTGAGGTTTTATCGATAACAGCATCGCTGCTAACACTGTAGACGCGCAGTACTCTGTCTACCAGAAATCCTACGCTACCAAGCTCAGACTCCACTACAACTACGCGGGTAACGTCACTCTCTTGTGACTTCGCTCCAAGTAAGATTGTGCTTAAGTCATACACGGGCAATACGTTCCCACGTAAGTTTGCTAAGCCAATCATTTGTGCGGGACCAAGGGGGACAGACACCATAGTCGGTACGCGAATGATTTCGCCCACCGCAAGCATAGGAAAAGTAAAACGCTCCTCGTTGACCATGAAGGACACGAACTGTTGTTCACCACCTGACATTGGCTCAGTTTCGTTTGCGGTCTCGTTATTCGTATTTTCGTTACTCATGAGGCAAGCTCCTCTATTAGACACAAGCGCTATCGATTAGCCGTTTTGCATTTCGTCAGCCACTGAAGCAATTTCTTCAATGGACTTGGCCAACACTTCCATGCCTTTACTTTGCTGGTCTGCTGCGTTAAGTGCCTGCTGACAGTTACTGCTCGCTTGCTCATTTGCCGTCGCAATTTGCTCTAGTCCCCGCTGGGCCTGTGTAACACCCGCGGCAATTTCTTCACCCCGCTCTTTCATTGCCTGGTTATATTGCACAACTTCGTCGATATCGGTCGCAATTTGCTCGACATCTTGCGTAGTTTGCTTCGCTTTCATGACCTCTCTAGATGCACTTTCAGCAACATTAGTTAAGTCTGTTTTTACGCTCATTGTCTGGTCTTGAATGGCTTTGATGAGGTCTTTTATCTGCTCTACATTTTCAGCAGCTTCATCTGCTAGGCTTTGAATATCTGCAGACACGACCGCAAAACCTTTGCCATACTCACCTGCTCGCGCCGCTTCTACTGCGCCGTTTACTGCCAACATGCTGGTTTTCACTGATACGGTGGTAATAGTGTCGATAACCTTGTCTATTTGGCGCGTCATAACTTCCATCTCACTGATAGCACTCACATTTTCTTTGCTAGTTTCAAGGGCCAGATTTATGCCGCTAACCATTCCCTCAATCAGCGCACGGTTTTCTTTAAGTAATCCAGTAATAGCATTGCCTTTCTCTAACGCTACATCACACTGCGCAGAGGCTTTATCAACACCTTCTCTTAACAGGTCGATATTTCCGACGGCTTGGTCGACAGAGCTTGCTGCCTGCTGCGAACCGTTATTCACTTGAGTCAACGCCGTCATTATTTCACTTGATGAGCGATTGATTTCTTCGAGGGTTGCTGACAGCTCTTCAGCTGACGATGCCACCTCTTCTGCGCTCTTGTTAATGTCTGTGCTGTTTTTAAGCTCTTCGGTAATTATTTCTAGTGACTGTGCAGCCTGTTCAGCTTGAGACAAAGCAACACTCTGCTCAGAGACATTAGATGACACTTCCTGGGCAGCGGTTGACTGCTCGTCGGCAGCACACGATATTGCTTCTGAACCAGTTTGAATTTCTTTAGCCGCTGCATCCATCGATTTGACTTGTGCCTGTAGTTCACCCGCACCGTCAGCAATGCTCTGCATGTCTGATTTTATGGTGATAAGTTGCTCGGTAACCGCTTGGCCTTTGGTCACTTCCTCAAGCGCCGCTTGCGATGATGATTTAACGGCATCAGAGACACTGTTAGATTGCTGTTGAATACGCTCTATCTGCTTAGCTATATCTGCAGCACTTTTGTCTGACACTTCTGCGAGCGCGCGAACTGTATCGGCGACTACAGCAAATCCCTTTCCGTGCTTACCAGCCCGTCCCGCTTCAATAGCAGCGTTAAGCGCTAGCAAGTTCGTCTGATCGGCAATGCGGGTCACTTGTTTGACAGCTTCGCCGATGTTTGATGCTTGTTGCTCTAACTCGCTCATCATTACTACAGAGCGTGATTGATGCTCAGATGCGGTTTTAACGCTGGTCATCATGGTGCTTAAATCACCGACAACGCGTTCAAGATAGGTTTGAAGCTCGTTGGTTTTGTCCATTGTCGAGCCTGCCAATTCAAGCTGTGCAACAAGACCACCTGAAATCTGTGTGATAGCCGCTAAGCTTTCTTGGCTTGCACTGCTCGATTCCTCGGCGCCTGCTGCAATTTCGTTAACTGCAGTGGATAACTGATCGGTTGCGCTTGAGGCCTGATTTATACCACTTGCTAATTCAGTCGTGGCGGAAGCAACGCGCTCTGCAGCTTGCTGCTGCCTCGCGAGTGTTCTTGCTTTGCGGCGCTCCTCTTCCGCTTCTTTACGCATCTTTGCATCAACTCGCACTGCTGGTGCGACTGTTTGTTCGGTAGATTTTTTGAGCGCCATAAGTAACCTCGATTTGTGAATGGCTGTAAAAACACTATTCAAATATCGTTGAGAACCGGGCGCATTAATGTATTAAACGAAATACGTTTGTATGGAGAGGGGTACGTTGTTTCCGTAGAAACATAATTCAACGGCAAAATGGCGCAAATGTCGTAAATGACACTTTTTTACATATCAATATAAAATCAAAAACTTATATACGTGTGTTCTAGAAAGATGATGCTAGCGACTTTGTCAAAGTACAATAGTCTAATGCGCTTTTGGGGATTGAGATTAATTTTTAAAAAAATTACCGAGGAATTAGCAACTTATACTTAGGTATAAGAAAAAAGCGGCTGAACGCCGCTTCACTTTGTACGGTGGATAACGCAGAACTATTGTAAAGCGTTAATTATGGGAACGTTTGCTTCAGGAAAGTCAGAGGCGTTTAGTGACGTTACCTTGACCCACCGCGACTGTTGGCCTTCTTTGCCGTGCGGCTCGCCGGTAAAATCACACACGCGATGAACATCTAGTTTAACTTGCTTGTCGCCGTAATCATGGGTGATCACAATCACAGGCTCGCTGCGGTTCACAATAATCCCAACTTCTTCAGCAAGCTCTCGCTTCAGCGCCTGTAGAACGGTCTCACCGTCTTCTACTTTGCCGCCGGGAAATTCCCATTTTCCGCCCTGATGAACATTGTCAGGGCGAAGAGTAATGAATATTTCATCGCCGCGGGCGATAACGCCCACAGCAACATGTACTACTTTCATTACTTAAGCTTGCCGTGACACTGCTTATACTTTTTACCAGAGCCACAAGGACATGGGTCATTACGGCCCACTTTCGCACCTTCGCGAACTTGCGTACGTACTTTGTCACTTGCCTCTTCTGGCGTTGCGTTCGCTTCTTCGTGCTCGAAGTTCTTTGGCACATCGTCAGCTTGACGACGTTGTTCTTCTACTTTTTGCACGTCTTCTTCAGCTTGTACTTTTACACGCGCAAGAATAGTGATCACTTCAACTTTAAGCGCTTCTAACATTTGTGAGAACAAAGCAAACGACTCACGCTTGTATTCTTGTTTAGGGTTTTTCTGCGCATAGCCGCGTAAATGAATACCTTGGCGTAGGTGATCCATTGCCGCCAAATGCTCTTTCCAATGGCTGTCTAGGTTTTGAAGCATTACCGCTTTTTCAAACTGGCGCAGTACCTGCTCGCCCACTACCGCTTCTTTCTGCTTATAAGCATCAACGACTTCGCCAAGAATGCGCTCGCGAAGCTTCTCTTCGTAAAGTTTGTCGTCATTTTCAAGCCAGGTCTTGATTGGCAAGTCTACGGCGAAATCGGCACGCATGCGCTCTTCAAGTCCGCTTACATCCCACATTTCTTCTAGAGACTGTGGCGGAATGTACTCATCGACAACACTTGAAATAACGTCTTCACGAATAGCCGCGATAGTCTCGCTAATATCGCCTTCATCAAGAAGCTCATTGCGCTGCTCGTAGATGACTTTACGCTGGTCGTTGGCCACATCATCGTATTCAAGCAACTGCTTACGAATGTCGAAGTTACGACCTTCTACTTTGCGCTGTGCATTCTCGATGGCGCGAGTTACCCACGGATGCTCAATGGCTTCACCACGCTCCATACCTAAACGCTTCATCATGTTGCCCATTTTTTCAGAGGCAAAGATACGCATAAGTGCGTCGTCTAATGAAAGGTAAAAACGGCTTGAACCCGGGTCACCCTGACGTCCCGAACGACCGCGAAGCTGGTTATCAATACGGCGAGACTCGTGACGCTCTGTACCAATAATGTGTAAACCACCTGAGGCAAGCACAGCGTCATGGCTTTCTTTCCATTCAGCTTTGATCTTCTCGATTTGCGCTTCAGTTGGATTTTCAATCTTTTCTACTTCTGCCTGCCAGTTACCACCTAACACGATATCGGTACCACGACCTGCCATGTTAGTCGCAATCGTAACCGCGCCTGGCTTACCAGCCTGAGCGACGATATCTGCTTCGTGTTCGTGGAACTTAGCGTTAAGCACTTTATGAGGAATTTTCGACTTCTTAAGAATGCGAGAAATGAGTTCTGAATTCTCGATAGACACAGTACCCACAAGCGTAGGTTGACCGCGTTTAACGCACTCTTTAATGTCTTCAACAATGGCTTCGTATTTTTCTTCTGCCGTTAGGTAGATAAGGTCAGCCATATCTTTACGCTGCATAGGACGGTTTGTTGGGATAACTACCGTTTCTAAGCCGTAAATATGGTTAAATTCGAAGGCTTCTGTATCTGCTGTACCTGTCATACCCGCAAGCTTGTTATACAAGCGGAAATAATTCTGGAAGGTAATTGACGCAAGGGTTTGGTTTTCGTTTTGAATACGAACCCCTTCTTTCGCTTCTACAGCTTGGTGCAGACCTTCAGACCAGCGACGGCCTTCCATCGTACGACCCGTATGCTCGTCAACAATAACGATTTGGTCTTCTTTAACGATGTAGTCTACGTCTTTAGCAAACAACTTGTGTGCACGAAGCGCAGCGTTAATATGATGAAGCAGTGAAATATTACCTGCAGCAAACAGCGACTCGCCTTCAGGCAGCATGCCCTCTTGTTGAAGAATTTCCTCAACGTGAATTTGACCGCGCTCGGTAAGATGAATTTGTTTTGCCTTAAGGTCAATCGTGTAGTCACCATCGCCCTCTTGGCCTTCTTCATCCTCTTTTTCTTGCTGAACAAGTTTAGGAATAATGGTGTTGATGCGGCGATACAGCTCTGAGCTATCTTCGGCCTGACCAGAAATAATAAGTGGTGTACGGGCTTCGTCGATAAGAATTGAGTCTACCTCATCCACTACCGCATAGTTAAGCGGGCGCTGTACGCGGTCTTGTGGGCTAAATGCCATATTGTCACGAAGGTAGTCAAAACCAAATTCGTTATTCGTACCATAGGTTACGTCAGCTTGATAAGCTTCACGCTTTTGCTGCGGCGACATACCAGGCACGTTACAGCCCACACGCATACCTAGGTAAGTAAATAACTGGTTACTCCACTCAGCATCACGACGAGCAAGGTAATCGTTCACAGTAACAACGTGAACCCCTTTGCCAGACAAAGCATTAAGGTAAGTTGGCAAGGTGGCAGTAAGCGTCTTACCTTCACCCGTGCGCATTTCTGAAATTTTACCTTGGTGAAGTACTTGACCGCCTAGCATCTGAACGTCGAAGTGACGCATGCCGTATACGCGCTTACTTGCTTCTCGCACCGTAGCGAAGGCTTCTACAAGAATATCGTCAAGGGTTTCACCCTTTCCAATGCGCGCTTTAAATTCGTCTGTCTTAGCCTTTAGCGCCTCATCGGAAAGCTTTTCAAATTCTGCTTCCAGTGCATTGATGGCATCTACGTTTTTGCGTAATTTTTTTAATAGTCGGTCGTTTCTACTACCGAATACTTTTCGAAGGATGCTTGAAAACATTAGCTTTATTATTCCACTACTTGTCGAGGCGCCGCACAATGTGCACAGCTAAATTAAACGTATAAAACACAACGGTAACCACGTTGTGTTTTGCGATGTTCTAAATTTATGCTTCTTCGTTTTAGATGACTTTTAATAAGTAAAGGCACCGTCTACGAGAATTACCTGGCTGCTACCTACGCTACTTTTTGTAGACAAAAGGCAGAGGATCGACTTGTTTTCCGTTTCTTATTACTTCGTAGTGAACATGAACGCCAGTTGAGCGCCCAGTATTGCCCATTTTAGCGATAGGTTCCCCTTTGGTTACCACGTCGCCTATTGAGACAGTAAGGGTGTCGTTATGCCCATAGCGGGTAACAAAACCATCACCGTGATCAATTTCTACAAGTTGGCCATAACCGTAGCGATCACCAGCCCAGGTCACAATACCTGCGGCAGTTGCCACTACGTTTTCCCCTGCCTTACCAGCGAAATCTAGCCCTTTGTGCATAGTTGGTTCGCCAGTAAACGGGTCGGCCCGCATACCATAATAAGAAGACAACCACCCTGACTCTATCGGACGACCAGATAATTGGCTCTGTTCGTGGATATGGTGACCCCTGACCAAACTTTCAAGCATAGACAACTGTTGAGACTTCAAATCGAGTGATTGCTCTAGTTTGGCTATTTCGTGAAGGATGGGATCGTCTTGAAGGTTATCCGGTATCGATACCGGTACGAAAGCGTCCAGGTCAGCCGCTGACATACCTAATTCTGTTGCGATTTGCTTACCTTTCTCGTCCAGCAAGGTAGCCTGCGCAGATAACTCTGCGACGTGAGAAAGCAAAGCTTGTAATTTGACCGTTGTTTGCTGTTTTAACGCTTCAACGTCTTTTTGTCGTTCGTTGACTTCAGTCTGTGCCAAACGAACTCGTGCAATATCTTCTGATACCGATTCTGTTGAACGGCTCGACACTAGCATAAAAATAGACGAGAGCACGGTTGCGCTCACAAGCGTACGGACACTAATACTGTGCCTATAGCGTTTATTTTTACCAGCGAGTGTAATTGTTAGTTTCATACCACGAAGAAAATTGCTGTTTCACGCCACTCTTTTCATACCACTTCATACCACGATGAATGTGTTTTTAGCCAAAGGCGACAACCTTCGACCTATCGTTTTTTTGTCACATGGGTGAAATTTATATTAATTATTCGGCTACTGTATCATTTATTTCAGTAATTGCCATACGAAAAAAAGCCGCCCGTAAGGCGGCTTTTTAAAATTCTTACGCTAATGCGGGCTGAGCATAACGAATTGGTGCTGTTTCCTGCGAGTCGTAGGTTACGAACTCCCAACACTCTTTTTGCGCAAGTACTGCATTTAATAACTTGTTATTCAGACCATGGCCTGTTTTGTACGCACGCAATTCACCAATTAGACTATGGCCACCAAGGTATAAGTCACCGATAGCATCCAAAATCTTATGCTTTAAGAACTCATCGTCGTAGCGCAACCCTTCAGGGTTGAGTACGCGGAATTCGTCCAACGCCACTGCGTTTTCCATGCTGCCACCCAACGCTAGGTTGTTAGCATTCATGTACTCTAAGTCGCGCATAAAACCAAAAGTTCGTGCACGGCTAACTTCGCTTACATATGAGCATGAATCAAAATCCATCACCATATGCTGACGAGTTTGACTGATCACAGGATGATCAAAGTCAATTTGGAAATCAACGCGGAAACCGTCATAAGGCACTAATTCGGCCCACTTATCGCCATCTTCTACACGAACTGGCTTTTTAATACGAATAAATTGCTTGGGCGCGTTTAGCTCTTCGATACCGGCAGATTGAAGCAAGAATACGAACGGGCTAGCACTTCCGTCCATAATTGGCAGCTCGTTACTGTCTACTTCAACAATAATATTGTCGATACCTAAACCTGCAAGCGCAGACGCTAAGTGTTCTACCGTCTGGATAGTCACACCGTCTTCGTTGTTCAGGCACGTACACAGCATGGTATTACCTACCGCGTTCGCACGCGAAGGTATGTCAACATGTGGTTCAAGGTCAACACGCCTAAACACGATACCCGTGTTTGCTGGCGCAGGTCGGAGAGTCATTGTGACCTTTTCCCCTTTATGAAGCCCAATTCCGGTCTCTTGTACCGATTGCTTGATTGTACGTTGTCTAATCATCTGCTTAAGCTTTTACCTATTAAAAAAAGCGGGCGCGAATTATAGTGAGTTATTACTCACATGTCAAAAAACACCCGTTCTGACGGATTTAACTCTGTCAGATTACGTATTTAATCAACCTATCCACGCGAAATTTTCCACGTTGTATAAATACACCTTACTAGGTGAGACATCACAAACGCGAAATAATTCCCTTCCGTTTCAGGCAGCTAAATTAGTCTGCCTGCTTACGAAGAAATGCAGGAATATCTAAATATTCCAAATCATTTTCTGGCTGTGCACTGTCGTCGGCCTTCAGCGCCTGATTGCCCTCTGTACCGCCTACTGCAGAACGTGGTTCACTTGATAGCGTGTTACCGTATTCTTTTGCAGGCTGTGTTAGACGAGAGCCTTCAGAGCTTACTAGCGAAATGTCAGGCTTGCGCTCTGCGCCAATACCGGTTGCAACAACCGTTACGCGAAGCTCGTCTGTCATTTCCATATCGATCACTGTACCCACAACCACTGTGGCATTCTCTGAGGCAAACGCTTTAACGGCGTTACCAACAGTCTCAAACTCGTCGATGGCGAAATCTGGACCCGCAGTGATATTTACAAGAATACCGCGCGCGCCTGACAAGTCGATATCTTCAAGAAGCGGACTGGCAATCGCGGCTTCAGCAGCTTCTTCAGCACGGTCTGGACCGCTTGCAGCGCCACTACCCATCATCGCTTTACCCATCTCAGACATAACGGTACGTACGTCTGCGAAGTCAACGTTGATTAGACCAGGACGGGTAATCAGTTCAGCAATACCTTGAACTGCACCGCGTAATACGTCATTTGCTGCGCTAAACGCTTGAAGAAGCGGCGTGCCTGGCCCCATTACTTTTAACAGCTTTTCATTAGGAATGGTAATTAGCGAGTCAACGTTGTTAGACAACTCAACAATGCCCTGTTCCGCAAACGAGGTGCGTTTTTTACCTTCAAATGGGAATGGCTTGGTAACTACCGCTACCGTAAGAATGCCCATTTCACGAGCAATCTTTGCCACTTCTGGCGCTGCGCCCGTTCCTGTACCACCGCCCATACCGGCAGTAATGAAAACCATGTCTGCACCGTCTAGCGCCTGACGAATGGTTTCTCTGTCTTCTTGTGCTGCTTCTCGACCAATGTTCGGATCAGCACCCGCACCTAACCCTTTTGTTACACTTGAGCCAATTTGAAGTGTAACGTCTGCACTTGAGCTGCGAAGCACCTGTGCATCTGTGTTAACTGCAATAAATTCTACGCCTTCAATGCTTTGAGACACCATGTGCTCAACGGCATTGCCGCCGCCGCCACCGACACCGATGACTTTGATTACGGCTTCTTCGCCGTGACTATCCATTAATTCGAACATACTTACTCTCCGGTTGTACGTCTTTTAAACACTACGCCAGGTCATTCCCTTAGGCTAATTGCTTCCTGCTAGCCTTGATGCCGTAGCTATAGCGCCCCCAAAATAAAATTAAAATTCACCTTTAAACCAGCTTTGCACTCGATGAAATAAGCTTTCACCGGTCTTCTGCGTACTGGACTTCTTATTGTCAGATTGTACTTTGCCATATTGCAGCAGTCCTACGACTGTCGCAAATCCAGCGTCATCAACATATTCGGACAAGCCTTTTACGTTGATGGGTTTGCCCACGCGCACGGGCATCTGGAAAAGTTCTTCGGCAAATTCCACGGCACCTTCCATCTTAGCGGTACCGCCTGTAAGCACAAGGCCTGCAGCGATTTGCTCTTCCAGACCGCTGGCACGAATTTCATCATGTACCAGCTCAAAAAGCTCTTGATAGCGAGGTTCTATGACCTCAGCTAACGTATGGCGAGACATCACTCTAGCTGGGCGTCCACCCACGCTAGGTACTTCAATGCTGTCTTCCATACTCACCATATCTTTCAATGCACAGGCGTAATTCACCTTAATTTCTTCTGCATTGCTAATAGGCGTTCTAAATATTTTAGCAATGTCGCTGGTAATTTGATTACCCGCAACCGGTATTACCGCCGTGTGGCGAATGGCACCATCTGTGAATATAACCATATCCATTGTGCCGCCACCGATATCAACCACGCATACGCCAAGTTCACGCTCGTCGTCAGTGAGAACCGCATAACTTGATGCCAACGCAGAGAAGATCAACTGATCGGCATTAAGTTCACAACGCTCTACACATTTCACCATGTTTTTCGCCATATCGTCGGCACAGGTAATAATGTGAGCATCAGCTTCCATTCTTACTCCTGACATACCAATAGGGTTTTTAATCCCTTCCTGCACATCAATAGTAAATTCTTGTGGTAACACGTGTAGTAGACGACGTTCAGCTGCAATTGGCACACTGCGCGCTGCATGAATAACGTTATCTACGTCTTCTTGTGTTACTTCCTGATTGTTAATCGGTACCATTCCATTTTCATTTTGGCACTTAACGTGTCGTCCCGAGATAGACATAAAAACTGAAGACACACGGCAATCTGCCATTAGCTCCATCTCGTTTACTGCACGTTGGACCGATTTCACCACCAGGTTCAAATCGTTAACGCCGCCCTTATCCATGCCTTTCGATGCATGGGTGCCCACGCCAACAATACTGATTTGATCATCTTCTAGTAATTCACCCACAACAGCTTTTACTTGGCTGGTGCCGATATCTAGTCCTACAATCAAATTGCGTTCAGCAGGTTTTGACATGGTTTCCTTAACTCTCTTCATCTGTGGCGCTGTCGTCTTTCCATCCGACTGCTACGCCCGTGTCATAGCGAAGGTCGACGTATTTCACCGCCTTCTCTTGTTGCGCCAGAAGTGGATAAACATCAATAAAGCGTTGTAGCCTATCGATAAACTCCTGACGTCCTAAATTCAATTTAATGCCGTTTTTCAACTGCACTTGCCATGCAAATCGCTCGCTTAAGGACAGCTCGTCTAACGTCATATCCGTCGTCGCAATCAACGCGTGCATGGCGTTGTAGCCTTCAAGGGCGGTTTTTTCGCTGCCACCCGGGCCGTAAAGGCGCGGTAAGTCTAACTTCACGCCTTCGTCGTTAAACGTATCGCCATAAGGGTTTAACAACAAATCTTCATTCCATTGCGCAACCGGCTGCTGCTCAACCAAATAAATTTTTAACGTATTTGGCCACTTCTTTCTTACTGACGCGCGATAAACCCAAGGCTGCGCTTCAACAAGCTCAAATACTTCATTGACGTCAAGAGCGAAAAAGCTTCCAGGCTGCGCCTTGCGTATTAACCGCTCTAGCTTGGTAATATCGATGTGCTGATAATCACCAGAAAAATCGATAACCTGAACCGGCATTTGCTGCTCATCCTGCAAATACTGGTTTGCTTTAAGCCCACCAAACACTAATCCTGCAATAACAAACAGTAAGAAAGCGACGCCGCCCCACACTGCCGTTTTACTTTTGCCGCTCTTTGCAGAAGCGGGCTTACCTTGATTAGTATTGGTATCTGCCACGTTTACGCCTTGTTTGCAACGTCATCAAAACTGGTAGAAAGAATACTTAATACCAGTTCATCAAAAGTTAATCCTGCAACTTTGGCTGCCTTAGGCACCAAACTTTTTTCTGTCATGCCAGGCACTGTGTTCGCCTCTAGCAGATAAAATTGCCTTTGGTTGTCCTGCATAACGTCAATTCTACCCCAGCCGCTGCCAGAAATAGCATCAAAAGCACGGGATGCTAGTTTTGCTAGCTGTGCTTCTTGCTCTTCAGACAAGCCGCTTGGGCAATAGTATTCTGTTGTATTATCCTGATATTTCGCAGCATAATCATAGAATGTATGTGGAGTAGACATGCGAATAGACGGCAACGCCTGTCCCTGCAATACAGAAACAGTGAATTCGGGGCCATCTATATACTGCTCTAACAGGACTTGATTATCGTATTTAAAGGCGTCCTGAATGGCAGTTTCGAGCTGTTTAGCGCTTGTCACTCTCGCCATGCCAATACTCGACCCTTCTCTGGCCGGTTTTACCATGACTTCATTCCCCAATTTATCCATTATAGCGCTGCACTTACCAGCTTCAAAGTGCCTTTTATCAGCAATTTCATATTTTGCAGTGGGTAAGCCTAAACTTTGCCACACTTGCTTAGTATGAATTTTGTCCATTGCCAGCGCAGAACCTAAAACTCGGCTTCCCGTGTAGGGGATTTTTAGGAACTGAAGGGCTCCTTGCATAGAGCCATCTTCACCACCGCGACCGTGCAGCATAATGAGCGCTCTATCGACGTTAAGGTCGATAAGGTCGGTCAGAGGTCGCTCTGCGGGGTCAAACGCAAACGCATCTACGCCTTGTCGTAGCAATGCATTTAACACCGCATTGCCCGAATTAAGCGATACTTCCCGTTCAGCAGAGTCACCGCCGAGCAGCACAGCTACTTTGCCATACTCGTTCGGCGAGTGGGTTTTCTGTGAGTGAATACTTACTGAAGGTGTAAACATCTTATTCCCCTTCCTTTGCAAGTGTGATCGGCTCTAGCGCGTGACGAGCTAAGAGCTTAGCAATTTGTCCGATGTTGCCCGCCCCTTGGGTCATAACGATGTCGCCATCTTGCATGATATTCGCCAAAATAGCTGGTAAGGCGTCTTTGTCACCTACGTACACAGGCTCTATTTGACCGCGCTGACGAATGGAGCGGCACAACGCTTTACTGTCAGCCCCTTCAATAGGTTGTTCACTGGCAGCATATACATCCAGAAGCAACAAGGCATCAACACTCGACAGTACTTCAACAAAGTCTTCGTAAAGGTCGCGGGTTCGCGTAAAGCGATGTGGTTGATAAACCATAACCAAGCGCTTATCAGGCCAGTTTGCACGAGCCGCAGCGATAGTCGCTCTTACTTCGGTTGGGTGGTGACCATAGTCATCCACCAAACACACCTCGCCCTTACTGGTAGTAAACGTACCTAGCTGCTCGAAACGACGACCTATGCCGCCAAAACTAGCTAGTGCGCGAATGATAGCGTCGTCATCTACACCTTCATCCGTTGCTACAGCGATAGCGGCAAGCGCATTAAGCACATTGTGGTTACCGGTGAGGTTCAGCGTTATATCTAACGGTTCGCGTTCTGGGCGAATAACCGTAAAATTCGCTTTACCGAATGACAGTGAAACATTTTCTGCGCGATAGTCATTGTGAGATTCAAAACCGTAGGTCAGAATACTTCGGCCTATACGAGGGCGAATCTCTTGAATATTTGCATCGTCACCGCACACGATGGCCTGCCCGTAAAAGGGTAGGTTCGACAAGAAATCAACAAAGGTATCTTTCACCTTTGAGAAATCGCCACCATAAGTATCCATATGGTCGGCTTCAATATTGGTCACCACGGAAACCATCGGCTGCAAGTGAAGGAAGGACGCATCGCTTTCGTCAGCCTCTGCGATTAGATAACGGCTTTTGCCTAGTCGCGCATTCGTACCAGCGCTGTTAAGCAAACCACCGATAACAAACGTAGGATCATACTCCGCTTCTGCGAAAATCGTTGAAATCAAACTGGTTGTGGTAGTTTTGCCGTGCGTACCAGCCACCGCAATACCGTGGCGGAATCGCATCAATTCTGCCAGCATTTCTGCACGGCGAATAATCGGAATGCGCTTTTCACGAGCCACGATAATCTCTGGATTTTGCTCATTGATAGCGCTAGACACCACAATAACGTCCATGCCTTCAACATTTTCCGCACGGTGGCCTATTTTCACATCAGCACCTAATTCGCTTAGCCGCTGTGTCATTGGCCCTTCTTGAATGTCAGAGCCAGCAATAGCATAACCTTCGTTCAGTAATACTTCGGCAATACCACCCATACCGGCACCGCCGATACCAATAAAGAATATATTTTTCACCCTGCGCATTTGCGGGCTTTCAAATGGGGTTTTAAAAACCATTAGTCCCCTACTCCTACCACGCTTTTAACGTGGCTTACTACATTTTCCGTGGCATGAGTGCTTGCACATGTTTTCGCAACAGCACCCATCTTTAAGCAGCCTTCAGGGTGTTGTAACCACTGACGCACCGCCTGCCCTAAATTTTCTTTCAATACAGATTGAGCAATCATCAGTGCCGCATTTTGCTTTACTAACGACTGCGCATTTTTTGTTTGATGATCGTCAACCGCAAAAGGTAGCGGTACGAAAATCGCCGCGCGTCCGGCAGCTGCAACTTCACTTACCGTAAGCGCACCGGCTCTACAGACAACAAAATCTGCCCATTCATAAGCTGCGGCCATGTCATCAATAAAGTCACTGACATCGATTTTCGACATATCTGCGCCCACCGACGTGTAGGCTTTAATGACACCTTCACTGTTACCTTTACCGCACTGGTGTTTTATTGTTAAACCTTCTAGCACACCGCATGTTTCTGGGACGGTTTCATTGAGAATTTGCGCGCCTAAACTGCCGCCTACAACAAGTAAATTAAGGCCTTGTTTATGCTCTGTGGTGTTTTCACGAGCGTCTGTGTCAATGTCTACAGATTTGGGCTTCACCTGCCAAATTTCATCACGAACAGGATTACCCACAGTATGCACCTTAGTAGCGCCACCTGAAAATTGTTCTTTGGCATCGTCAAAGCCCAGAAGCACGCGACTTGCGAATTTACTAAGAAGCTTATTGGTCATGCCTGCCGCTGCATTTTGCTCATGCACAATAACGGGAATACCTAAGCTTTTTGCAGCAACCCCACCAGGGCCGCTAGCGTAACCGCCAAACCCAACAACGATATCAGGTTGAAGGCGCTTTATAATTCGTCTTGCAGAAAATAAGCTTTTAACTAACGCAACAGCACCTTGAAGACGTGCCGTAACACCTTTGCCACGAAGCCCTTTTACCGGAATAAAGTGAATAGGTATGTTGTGCTTAGGCACAACTTGCGCTTCCATCCGCTCGGCGGTGCCTAGCCAATGAATGTCCCAACCTTCCTTTCGAAGCGCGTTTGCCACTGCAAGGCCTGGGAAAACATGCCCGCCTGTACCGCCAGCCATAATTAAGCAACGCTTAGCCATTATCAGCCTCCTGCGCTACCCGCGCGAGTATAGCTTTAATGCCAGCTTTTCCTTCATCTTCCGCACTTGATGTTTTAGTGGGTTTAGCTTCAACCGTCGCTGTAGAAAAATCCGCTTCATCGGCTCCGCTCTCTACACTTGCCTCACCTTCAGCTTGTGACGCTTTAGTTTGCGACGTGCTTGTAGGAATAGGCTTTTTACGGCGGGCCTTGCTCTTACCGGATTTGCTGTCGCCCCGGCCAATCGCCTGTACGCCATCAACCCGTAATTCAAAATCGATACGAAGTAATATGGCTACTGCTACTGACATGATGATAAGTGACGAGCCGCCGTAACTAACTAACGGCAGTGTTAACCCTTTTGTTGGCAGAATACCTGCGCTTGCACCAATATTTACCGCCGTTTGGAAACTGAACCAGATGCCTATGCTGTAAGCCATGTAACCATCAAACGCTCGCCCTTTTTCAAGTGCCTTATTTCCAATGCTCAGTGCACGCAACACCATCCACAAAATAAGGCCGAGTACGGCAAGCACACCAACGAAGCCTAACTCTTCCGCTAAGATGGCCATAACAAAGTCAGTGTGTGCTTCGGGTAAGAATTCCAGTTTTTGCAAACTATTGCCTAGGCCTTGCCCAAACCAGTTACCGCGGCCATAGGCCATCAAAGACTGGGTTAGCTGATAACCAGCGCCAAACGGATCAGCCCAAGGGTCTAAAAAGGAGGTAACCCGTTTCATTCGGTATTCTTCAAACACGATAAGCGCTACAACCGCCAATATGCCTGCAAACACCAGAGCGAAGAACTGCCAAAGTCGTGCACCCGCTAAAAACAGTAAGCCAATCGTGGTTGCAAACATCACAACGACGGTACCTAAGTCTGGCTGAAGCAAAAGCAACATTGCAAGTGCAAAGAACACCACAAGGGGCTTTATGAAGCCTTTTAGATTTTCGGTCACTTCTTCGTAGCGGCGAACCAGATAACCCGCCAAATAGGCAAAGAAAAAGAGCTTAGCAGGCTCGGCAGCTTGAATGGTTATAGGCCCAATCGCCAACCAACGGGTACTCCCGTTTACAGTTCTTCCCACTACCAGAACTGCTAACAATAGCGCGATGGCCGCGAGCAGAAGATAGGGATTGGTCATGCGCCAAAACTGCATGGGCAAATTCAGCACTACCATAGCGGCAACGATCGCCCCAACAATGTAAATACCGTGGCGAATAGCAAAATAGAAGGGGTTGTCGTGCAGCCTATCGGCCACCGGCATCGACGCCGAGGTGACGATAATAATGCCAATACTCATTAGCGCGAGCGCAATTAAGATAAGCGTCACGTCATAGGGGTGCGTTGCCGAAGGTTGTCCGTCGTGCTTCGCGGCAAATAACGCGCTAAGTTTGGTAGAGGCAGCAATCATGATGTGGCCTCCACAGCGTCGTCGTTCTTACTGTGTAGATTAAGTAGGTCGTGTACATCTTGTTTAAACACGTCACCGCGATGCATGTAGTTCTTAAACATATCTAAACTTGCACACGCAGGCGAAAGCAGCACTACATCACCAGGTGCAGCAAGTCTTGTTGCTGCTTTTACGGCGTCTTTCATGGTTGCCACACGGGTAGTATGCGCAAAACTCTTTTCAAACAGGTGTGCATCTTTGCCCAAAGCAAACACGTGCGATACATATTTAGTTAGATAAGGCGAGAGGCTGGCTATATCAGCGCCTTTAGCGTCACCACCTGCAATAAGAATGAGCTTCCCTTGTATAGTCGGGGCTAACCCTTCAAGGGCAGCTACCGTGGCGCCAATGTTGGTTGCTTTGGAATCGTCGATATAGCGGATGTCGTTTACGCGGGCTATTTCCACACACCGATGTGGTGCAGCTTTAAAACTGTGTAGATGTTTAACCGCGAGCGCTGGCGAAACACCTAGCTGAAGGCAGATACCCAATGCAGCCATGATGTTTAGTACGTTGTGCATGCCCGCCAAATGAATATCGCTAAGGGCAATAAGCTTTTCGCCTTTAAACGTTATATATAGACTTTGTTCATCGTCACGAGCACTATCGTCACGGTCAAAAGACGCAATCGCAAACCCTGTGGTCGACTCTCCCAGTCCATATTCAACGATATTTTTTGACGCTAGCGCGTCTTCATTAAATTCGGCATTAGATACAGCATTAGATTCGCCATCAGATACTGCATTTGATGCAGCAATCCCCTTAGCATCGGTAATAAGCTGCTCGTAAGGTGCTACAAACTCACCGTCTCGCCACACAACCGCGGATTTCGCGTTATCAAAAATGCGATGCTTGGCATCGATATAGGCTTCAAGGGTACCGTGACGGTCTAGGTGATCATCGGAAATATTAAGGACAGTAGCAGCTTCGAGCACCAAGCTAGACGTTGTTTCAAGTTGAAAACTTGATAGCTCCATCACCACTACGTCTGCATCACTTTGAAGCGCTTCAAGCACAGGGCGACCTACGTTACCCGCTTCAATACTTTTTACGCCGCAGCTTTTGAGCAGATGGTTCACTAATAAAGTAACCGTGGTTTTACCGTTAGAGCCGGTTATACCTACTACGCGCTTAGCTGGCGTAGCACCACTCGTGGAGGCATTTAAACGGGCGAACAATTCCACGTCGCCGATCACTTCAACACCACACTTTTTCGCTAAAGCCACTTGTTCAATATTCAGAGCAAGCCCCGGGCTTAACACCAAGGTGTCTACACCATCAAAGTAATCTTCGCTTAGAGCAGTGCAAGTGACCTTCTCTGCCATAAACGCTTGCATGTCAGTATCAATATCAGAATCAGGGTCGGTAACTAGAGTAAAATTAGCACGGGTATCAAATGCTTTAACCGTTGCCTGCTTTTGCAACAAAAAGCGCACGCAAGCCTGACCTGTAACACCTAGGCCACCGACTACATAACTATGCTCACGTACGTTATACGACATTACGATTTATCTCTTTACCGCTTATCTAAGTTTGAGGGTAGCAAGACCCACCAACACCAAAATGATTGAAATGATCCAAAAACGCACTATTACGCGCGGCTCTGGCCAGCCCTTCAATTCATAGTGATGGTGAATAGGCGCCATACGAAAAATACGCTGGCCACGCAATTTGTAAGAACCTACCTGAAGGATGACCGACAGGGTTTCCATAACAAAAACACCACCCATGATGATTAACACGAGTTCTTGGCGCACTAATACAGCTAACACACCTAGTGTGCCGCCTAGCGCTAGTGAGCCAACGTCACCCATAAATACTTGTGCCGGATACGTGTTAAACCATAAAAAGCCTAAACCTGCACCGACCATGGCAGTACACACAATCACCAGTTCGCTGGTAAGCGGAATATGAGGAATATTCAGGTATTCAGCAAAGTTCGCATTACCTGTCACATAGGCGAAAATGGCAAATGCGCCTGCCACCAATATAGTGGGCACAATGGCAAGTCCATCCAATCCATCGGTAAGGTTTACCGCGTTACTTGTGCCTACAATGGCAAAGTAGGTAATAATGATGAAGAACGCACCTAGCTGCGGGAACACTTCTTTGAAGAAAGGCACCAGTAGTGAGGTTTCAGCGCTTATTGTTGCACTGCTGTATAGATAGAATGCGACGCCTAACGCAACCACAGATTGCCAGAAATACTTCCAACGGGCGATAAGCCCCTTCGAATCTTTGCGGATCACTTTTCTGTAGTCGTCAACAAACCCAATAATACCGTAAGCCACAACCACGGTAAGGGTTACCAACACATAACGGTTAGTCAGGTCAGCCCAAAGCAGGCCGCTTACTACAATTGCTGCGAGTATAAGTAACCCGCCCATAGTGGGTGTGCCTGATTTTGACAAATGGCTTTGCGGGCCATCGTCTCGTACAGTTTGACCAATTTGCATACGCTGTAAATAACGAATCATCTTAGGGCCAATAAGAATGGCAATAAGTAATGCGGTCAGCGTGCTTAAAATTGCACGAAGGGTAAGGTATGAAAATACGTTAAACCCAGAATCGAATTGTGTCAGCCAGTCGGCTAGCCAAATTAACATGCTATTCGCTCCCGACGGCTATCGTGCTTTCCCAGCGCAGAGGCCTCTACCGCCTCTACCACACGTTCCATTCTGGAACTGCGTGAACCTTTAACTAAAATTGAAATATCGCGCTGCTGCACTAACAAATCACTCTCCATTGCGGCCAACAAACTTTCAACATCGCTGAAATGGCCACCATTTTCATTAAACACAGCACTGGCTGATTGACTCAAAACACCCATGGTATACAGGTAATTAATTCCTTTTTGTTTAGCGTATTCCCCCACCTGCTCGTGGTAAAAACGCGCCTTTTCACCCAACTCTTTCATGTCGCCTAGAACAAGAACGCGAATGCCTGAAAAGCTACTTAGCGTATCAATTGCCGCATTTACAGACGCCACGTTGGCGTTGTAGGTGTCATCTAACAGGCGAACCTGTTCGGTGAGTTGTTTTACATTCAAGCGCCCGCTGACCTGCTTCATGGCAAGTAAGCCGTCGCGTACGTTTTCTAGTGTGGCGCCAACTTGCAGCGTTAATGCCGCAGCGACAAGGGCATTCCCCACGTTGTGAACGCCAGGAATAGTAAGCTGAATAGACATATCTCCTTGCGGGCAAACCAAGTGGAATGCGGCGCACCCATCTAGCCCAATGGTGATATCTTCTGCTCTAAAATCAGCATCGTTTTTCTGCTGGGGCGAAAACGTTAGCGTTTTGGTCTGTTTAAGTTTGCCTTGCCAAAATTCAGAAAACTGGCTATCAACATTGACTACCGCCACGCCGTCACTGCCTAAGCCTTTAAAAATTTCACTTTTGGCGCGCGCTACACCTAGCAAACTTCCAAAGCCTTCTAGATGAGAAGCGGCGGCGTTTACGATAGTCGCGACGTCCGGCTTAACAAGGTTCGTGGTATAGGCGATTTCACCAATGTGATTTGCGCCTAACTCCATCACTGCATATTCATGCTGAGGTTCAAGGCGTAGAAGGGTTAGCGGCACACCGATATCATTATTGAAGTTACCGTTTGTGGCTAATACATTGCCTCTTCGCTCCAAAATAGCGGCACACATTTCCTTTACGGTGGTTTTGCCACTGCTTCCGGTAATCGCAATCGTTTTGGGTGCCACATAAGCTTTTACTGCCGCACCTAATAGACCAAGTGCTTCTTTGGTATCTTCAACCATGATGACAGGTAACGAGGTTGCTACGTCTTCACTGGCAATAACCGCACTTGCTCCCGCTTTCTCCGCCGTTGAAATAAAATCATGGCCGTTAAAATTCGGACCTTTCAAGGCCAAGTAAACTGCGCCATCTTCTAGGGTGCGGGTATCGGTACTTACTGCAGACACTTCAACGTCAGCAGCGCCTTTCAATAATTTTCCATTAACCTTTTCGGCTATCCATGACAGCGTTGTTGTTATCATTTGCTGTACTCCTGTTGCAGTCGCGCCACAACTGCACGTTCGTTATAGTTAGTCTTTTTGTCACCGATAATTTGGTAATCTTCATGGCCTTTTCCGGCCACGATGATGATGTCGCTTTCATGCGCATGCTCAAGGCAATGACGAATAGCTTGCTCGCGATCGGGAATAGACACTGCCAGCTCACGGTTTTTCAAACCCGCAATGATATCCTCGGCGATAGATTCAGGGCTTTCACTGCGACTGTTATCTGTGGTGATCACAATAGCGTCAGCACCAACCTCGGCAGCCTGCCCCATTAACGGTCGCTTGCCTTTGTCTCTGTCCCCGCCACAGCCAAACACACACCACACTTTGCCCGTCGTATGGAATTTGGCGCTTAACAGCACTTTCTCCAGAGCGTCTGGTGTATGCGCGTAGTCCACCACCAAGTTAGCGGCACCCGTTACAGAGAAAACTTCCATTCGCCCGGGTACAGGCGTGATCGCATTTACCGCGTTAACCACGTCATCAAAACGCTCACCTTCAGCGAGTAACGTACCTATAGCACTCAATACATTACTGATATTGAACTTTCCGAATAGTGGCAGCGAAATAGCAGCGCCTCCCCACGAACTCACCAGTTCAAAGCTACATCCACCTGCATGATAAGAAGCATTTGTGGCGAAACAATGGCGACTTTGAGGATTGTTATGCTCTCGCAAGTATTCACTTTCACCGCTTCCATCCAGACCACTTTCGTCTATACCTGTCCAGATGCGTGTAATCGACTTATCTGCTGCACCATCCCACTTCTTACTTTCATCATCATTAGCGTTTAATACCACAGCCTTTAAACCTGGCTGCTGAAGCAGCAAGCGCTTGGCTTTGCCGTACTCTTCCATGGTGCCGTGGTAATCGAGATGATCTCGAGTAAGGTTGGTGAAAACAGCGATATCGGTTTTTACTGTACCAAGCCGACCTTGAACCAATGCGTGAGAACTTGCTTCGAAGGCCGTATGGCGCACTTCACTTTGCACAAAGTCTGCCAACAAATACTGCATACGTATGGCATCGGGCGTAGTGTTTGCTGCCGGCGTGTTCGACCACTGGGTTTCATCGCCTTCAAACACACTGCTCCCTAGAGTTCCGATGCTTGCACTACGTGTACCTAACGCATCCTTAAGCTGGGTAAGCAATTGAACTGTAGAGGTTTTTCCGTTTGTCCCTGTCACTGCTACCGTCGTCATTTTCTGAGCAGGGTAGTCGTAAAATGCAGCAGCTAATGCAGAGAGCATTTGTGGTAATTCATACAGCGAGATAATGACGCTGTGGTCACGCATTTCCATCTGACCATGGGCACTACTGTCTTCAGTTTGCGCCAGAATTACACGGGCCCCTAAACTTATTGCTTGGGGTATAAAATCTCGACCATCACGTTCGTGGCCCTTAATTGCTAAGAACGCTAAGCGTGTATTCACTTCTCGGCTGTCTAGCGTTAAACCTTCAATGCGGATATCTGGGGCGTCTACACCAAATTTCGCCAATAAAGCTTTTATACTTTGAATAAAGGCACTAACTACCACTTTGACCTCCTTTCAATAAGCGGCTAGATGTAACCTGCTTGTCATCGGGCGTAACGTTTAACATGTGCAGTGCGCCACCCATAATTGATGAAAAGACAGGTGCAGCGGTATCCCCCGCGTGATACAAATCACCGCCAGGTTCGTTGATCAATACAATAGTTACTAGCCTGGGGTCAGACACAGGTGCGATACCGGCGAAAATGTTGACGTACTCTTCGCCGTACCCGCCGGCCACCGCTTTTCGGCTTGTTCCTGTTTTCCCAGCAACGCGATAACCTGGTACCGACGCTTTTGTTGCTGTGCCGCCACGCTGGGTTACGCTTTCCATCATTTGAACAATAGCGTTAGCGTTTTCTTCGCTGATCACCCGCTCAGATTGAGCCTGCCAAGAAGGTTGCTCTGGCGACTTGATGACATTAAGCGGTGTTTTAATACCGCCGTTCGCCAACGTTGCGTAAAGACGCCCCAACTGTGCAGTGGTAACCGAAATGCCGTATCCAAATGACAGCGTGGCTAGCTCAAATTCAGACCAGCGACTGCGCTCATGAAAGATACCGCTACTCTCACCCGCCATATTCAGCCCGGTATCGCTCATTAAGCCCATATTGTAATAGGTATCCAGCAGGAACTGTTTAGGCACAGAAAGCGCCAGCTTCGACGTCCCCATATTTGAGGAATGCTGAATAATTTCTTCTAGCGTTAGTTCGCCGTAGTTGCGCGAATCTTTTACTAGGCTGCCGCCTAATCGCATCCATCCTGGATGAGTGTTTACTGAGTCTTCAGGCTCCACTTCACCGAACTCTAATGCAGTAAGGACGGCCAGCGGTTTTAGCGCCGAGCCTGGTTCGAACGCATCGGTAATAACCCTGTTACGCATTCTGTGCGCAGAAATATCGCTTCTATCATTCGGATTGAACGACGGTGCATTCACCATGGCTAACACATCACCGCTTTTTACATCGATGACAATGGCGGAAGCCGAGCTTGATTGGTAATAAATCATGGCTTCTTTAATTTCTTTATAAGCAAGTGCCTGAATACGCTGATCAATAGTCAGCTGCAGGTCGCCGGCTTTTTCGCCAGACTTTGTTTCCAAGATTTCTACCTGACGGCCTTTCGCATCGCGGCGTATTTTACGAGAACCCGGCGTGCCCGTTAGCCACTCGTTATACATGCGCTCCAAGCCTTCAACGCCTGTATCATCAACATCGGTTACGCCGATTAACTGCGCTGAAACTTCACCTGTAGGATAGTAGCGGCGGCTTTCACGGCGAAGATAAATGCCTGGAATGTCCAGTTTATCAACGTACTCTGCCATGGCAGGCGACACCTGACGCTGCAAGTAAACAAAGCGGCGTTTGGGGTTTGCCACTTTTTCTTTGAGTTCATTGACGTCTTGGCGCAGTACATCTGCCAGCGCTTCCCAACGGCGTTCTTCCTCGAAGCCGTTGTTTTCATGGATAACCTTAGGGTCTGCGTAGATGGCCCGAACAGGCACACTCACCGCCAGCTCAACACCATTTCTATCGGTAATGAGCCCGCGATAGGTTGGCATATCACGGGTTCTTAGTGTGCGGTTGTCGCCCTGTTGAATTAGCTCGTCTGGCTCAATAACTTGAATATAGGCTGCACGGGCGGCGAGCACGCTGAAAACTAGCATAATAACAACAAGCACAACGACAAAGCGCCAGTGCACTAAGCTTGGCGTGACATTTTGTTTTGCACCGGTTTTTTTACGTTGGCGAGAAAGTGCTGTTGTACTCATTTTAACTTCACCACTACTTCATCGTCTGCGGTTGGACGGTACATTTCTAACTGTTTTTCAACCAGGTTTTCTATGCGGTTATGCTCGGTCAACGCGCGTTGCTCAAGCACTAGGTTACGCCACTCGACATCAAGCTCATCTTTCTCTTGCATAAGGTCTTCAAGGGCAATGACCTGCTGTCTGTTGTGATGACTGCTTAGTGTCACTGCCATGGCACTTGTGATAACCATTAAATACAACAAAACCCGCAACTTGTTGCGGGTCAAATCTGAAACAATTATTAGCAGTAATTTAAAATTAGTGCTGGCCTTGTCTGGCGAGGCTTTGGTCATAACTTTTCTGCCACACGTAATACCGAACTGCGAGAGCGAACGTTGTTCGCAATCTCCTGTTCTGAAGGTTTTATCGCTTTGCCCAAGGCTTTTAACACTTTATCTGCATCTATTTCAGCCTGAGTAATCGGTAAGTTGTGCGGTACTGATTTCCCTTTACTTTGATCCTTAATGAAGCGTTTTACTAAACGGTCTTCAAGAGAGTGAAACGAAATAACGGCAAGACGTCCTTCTTTCGCCAACACCTGTGTCGCGGCTTTAAGGCCAACACGAAGTTGCTCAAGTTCCGCATTGATATAAATGCGAATACCTTGGAATGCACGGGTTGCCGGATGTTTAAACTTATCCTTTACAGGAACCGCTTCGTCGATAATTTTGGCTAGCTGAGCTGTGCGCGTAATGGGTGTTTCTTTTCGCGTGTTTACAATGGCATGGGCTATGCGTTTGCCGAACTTCTCTTCGCCAAACTCTTTAATAACCTGCGTAATGTCTTGTTCTTCGGCGTTAGCCAACCAGTCTGCAGCACTTTGTCCACGTGAGGTGTCCATACGCATATCCAGCGGGCCGTCACGAAGGAAGCTAAAACCACGCTCGGCATCATCTAGCTGAGGTGAAGACACCCCCAAATCCATAAGCACACCGTCAATCTTACCGGTTAGTCCCAGCGCTTCGATTTCTTCTGCCATATCACCAAATGGTGAGTGGATAATGCTAAAACGCTTATCATCGGCGAAACGTTCTGCCGCTTTGATTGCTTGCGGATCACGGTCAAAGGCGATGAGACGCCCGTGTTCGCCCAATGCATCCAAAATATGTGCTGAGTGCCCCCCACGGCCGAAAGTGGCGTCAATGTAGATACCGTTCGGTTTAATCGCTAGGGCTTCAATGCATTCATCAAGCAATACTGAAATATGTTTAAATTCGCTAGGCTGCGTCATAGAGAAAAGTCCTGTAATCGTTCGGTAAGTTCAAATTCGCCTTTGCGTTCGGTGTCTATATCAGCTTCAACTTGTTGTGCCCAAATATCGGCATCCCAAATTTCGAATTTGTTTAACTGACCAACTAACATGACTTCTTTTGAGAGTTTTGCGAAACTTCGCAGTGGAGTAGGAACAAGAATGCGCCCGCTTTTATCCATCTCACCTTCAGAAGCATAACCTAGTAGCAATCGCTGCAAGCGACGCTCGGCTGGGATCATGCTTGAAAGTTTAGAGAGTTTAAGCTCAATCTCTTCCCATTCGGGAAGTGGGTAAAGTAGCAAACAACTTTGTTGTGTATCGACTGTGCAGACCAGTTGTCCCTGACAATCATCCAGCAGCGACTGACGATACTTCGTCGGTATAGCCAGTCTGCCTTTTGTATCCAGATTGATTGCGTTAGCGCCGCGGAACATTCCCCTAGCCTTTTATTATTTGCTCTTGGTTTTCTTGTTTTTTGAGTACTAATCTGCAAAGTGATGATGATTTGATCCACAATTCGCCACATTTACCCACTGAGATACAGTTTAGGTATCAATGATCCCCACTGTCAAGTAGAAAAAAGGCGTGAAGGCCGCATAAACACTGGGTTTAAACTGGTTGGATATACAGTGTTTTTAGGAAGTGTATGATTAGGCGTGTAAAAAAGATTAAAAAATATTCAGGTGAGAAAAAATAAAGGTGTAATTAATCGATGAACTGCTGTTTTTGACTGTAAATAAGCGGCGAGATCTCACGATTATGTTTAACGCTGTTTTCAGCGGTATTGCGCGTATGCTGAGTCGTAATTCAAACAGCTGCGCCACATCAGCACGTTAAAAAACGAGTGAGTTAACACGACTAGTGCTAACTCACTGCATTTACATCAACGCGTGCTAACGCATAGCAATAATCAGGGAGTTCTTACTTAGAAACGATAGGATGCTGAAAGTGAAGCAACGTCACTGCTTTCTTCCCCATCAATATCCGTTTCATAGCTTGCTGATATTGAAAACTGTTCATTGACCCAATAATCGAGTGCTACTCCAACAGCCTTTTCATTTACAAAGCCGTCTGGCGCATCTGAATAGGTGAACAAGCCAGCAACACTGAAACCTTTATTGAAGAAGTAACGAGCTGAGCCATAAAAAACGTCATTACTTTCAGCTATATACTCGGCCATAAAGTCCCAGCCTTTACCCTCCTTTCCAACAGTTGTGTAACGAGTAAAAATTAATGCAGAAGATTCGTTACCGCTAGCTTCAAACACGTCATCTTCGAAGGCATATTCAGTGCTGAAGTGCTGATAAGTCAAACCTGCGCCAACTTGCCACTCACGTGATAAGTTGTAACCCAGCTTAGCATTTATGTCGGTGCTATCAGATTCGCCATAGCCATTGTTCCATTTCCTATGAACCCCTTCGATTGCTAACATTAAGTTTTCATCGATGTAAAACGTCGCTCCAAGATTAAAAAAGTCGGCACCATCTAAATTGGCGTAACCACCAGATAAACTCGATACACGCTGAAGATAAGGGTTTATAAGGTAAGCGCCGCTGTTTCCGCTAACTTCTTCCAGGTAGCGCACATACCTTGCACCGTAGAGGTTGTCATCGAATCCTTCAGGATCGACAGCGGTAAACTGTACTTCGTTTTGTGTAGCTGCATGTGCTGCTGAGACTGTAAATACTGAAGCCGTGATAAGTGATAGTGCAGTTAGCGTAGTTTTTAGCTTATTAGTGTTAGTGTTCATGTCTTTTGTCCTTAAAAAATGTGTTGGGAACGAGGTGTAAGATAAGACATTAAAACTTAACGGTTTCTGAACGAAACGTGACGAAGTCTGAACGTGAATTTTAGGTACAAAAAAACCCGCAACTTTGCGGGCTTTTAAACTTCAAAATGAGGGAGCGATTACGCGTTTGGCGCCGCTTCAGGTGCTGCTTCTTCTGCTTTAACCGCAGAAAGCTGCATGCTGCGAATTGGGTTTTCTGTGTCGTTAGAAAGCTCAACAAGGCGGTTTAGCTGACCAACAGACATCATTACTGCGTAGATAGCACCTAGGAAGCCTTGCTTGTGTAGCTCAAGCACCTGCTCTTCTGGCAGCTCAAGAAGCTTCTTCTCGTTGATGCTCATCATGCCGGTAACATTGCGCTGTTTACCATCTTGGTAAGTAAGGCGAATTTGAATTGGATCAAGAAGGTCCAGTTCAACGACTTTCGCAACAAAACGCTGAGTTAGCATTTCGCTATTCGCAAGGTCTGCTAGGAATTTCTGACGGTTATCTAGGAACTCGCTTGCTTCACCAGCTTCAGTGAATAGCGCTTGGCCTTCGTCAGAAATAAGGTCAGAGTTTTCATCAATGTAAACGCCAAGCTTGTCGCCGTCTGGACGCACGTCGAATGGATAGCGAAGGATGTTCATTGGAACGTGAGGGCCTTTCCAGCTGTCGCCAGTTAGAAAAAGGTTTTGACCTTGTTCCATACCAAGCATAGTCACAACGTGGTGACGCTTTGATGTAGTGTCTTCAATGAACACTAGCGGCATTGTCGCAGCTAGTTGTGCAAATTCACGGATCGTTGCTGCTGCAAGGTGTGTATTTTTCGCAAAGCTGAAAGATGTATTTACCGCAACCTTTAGGTCTTTATGCTTTTCTTTATCTAGCGGTACAAAATTAATAGCCATATTTATTTCTCATACTTGTTAGCTGTGGCCCCGGCTTGATTATGTGAGAAGAGCGGGTGCCACTAAAAAATTACGTCGGCCGCGCTGATGCATAGTAGTCATCGATAGTTGGCGGAGCGCTTGGGAGTATCCCGTATTCGCGCAATGAAGTCACGCAGTCTTCACCATAACAAGTTTTAAATTTTTATTGCAATGTAAACTTGAAGTAAACAAGCACAAGCGCTCTAAAAATGAGCAATATCGACTAATTTAGGGCTTAGTGAGAGCAATCTGGGGTAAATGCATAGCAAGTAAAAGCCTATTGTCGCAGTGCGCATTATCCTTTAGTCTCGTATTGCTATTAAGTTAGCGGTTGTTGACCTAAGCGATAAAAAACAAAATAAGGATTTTCTATGAAGGGGCGCTTCCCACTCTCATCTTGCGCATTACTTGTCTCTGCGCTTTTTGCTTCACACTATGTACTTGCTGAGACCTCTACTTACTCAGCATCTGAAAAAGCTATCAAGATCGCACAAGAAACTATTATTGTTGATGGACACATTGATGTTCCTTATCGCGTAAAGGAAAAGTGGGTTGATGTCACTAAAGCCACGCAGGACGGCGACTTCGACTACCCTCGTGCAGTATCTGGTGGTTTGAACGCCCCTTTTATGAGTATTTACGTGCCTGCTAGTTTAGACAACTCTCCAGAATCTACGCAGCTTGCCCATGAGCTCATCGATTCAGTAGAAGCCATTGTTGCCCGTGCACCTGATAAATTTGCCATTGCTAAAAGCCCTTCTGACGTAAAAGCCCAATTTGAAAAAGGGTTAATTTCACTGCCAATGGGCATGGAAAATGGTTCTCCTATTCAAGGTGACTTGGCGAATCTAACGGCTTTTTACGAGCGCGGGATTCGCTACATCACCCTTGCTCATAGTCAAGCTAACCACATTTCTGACTCTTCGTATGACCTGCGCAGAAAATGGAAAGGCCTTAGCCCGTTTGGCAAAACCTTAGTGGGCGAAATGAACAACATTGGTATTATGCTGGATATTTCCCATGTGTCTGACGACGCCTTTTACCAAGTTATTGAGTTAACAAAGGTGCCAGTTATAGCGTCACATTCTTCACTGCGCCGCTTTACCCCCGGTTTTGAGCGCAACATGGACGACGAGATGATCAAAAAACTCGGTGAAAATGGCGGTGTTATTATGATTAACTTTGGTTCTAGTTTTGTTTCTAAGGAAGCTGGCAAGTGGCGTAGTGGCCTTACTGCAGCGCGCAAAGCCTTGGTTGAAAAAGAAGGCGAAGACAGCCCTAAGCTAGAGAACTTTGAAGAGAATTATCGCAAAGAAGTGCCATACCCTTATTCAACCCTTGATGAAGTGCTTGACCATATCGATCACGTGGTAAAACTGATTGGTGTTGATCACGTGGGTATTGGTTCAGACTATGACGGTGTAGGTGACTCACTCCCCATTGGGCTTAAAGACGTGGCGAGTTTTCCAAACCTAGTACAAGGATTGCTGGATAGAGGTTATAGCCGTACCGACATTGAAAAGATATTGAGCGGAAACCTTTTGCGCGTTTGGCAACAAGTTGAGGAATATGCGGAAGACTATGCGAAAGCGCACTAGTCGCGCAATGCTTTAAAAATGAAGCGTAGGGAAGCGTGTTATCGCTTCCCCATGCTTTATCTACTCTATAGTATTTTCAACTCTATTATTTTTTGCGTGACACAATTAAGTAAAACGCGCTTGGCAATACCAACAGTGTTAATACCAGTGCACTCGCCATACCGCCTACCATAGGCGCCGCAATGCGCTGCATCACTTCACTACCAGTTCCAGTGGCATAAAGCACAGGCAACAAGCCCACAATAATTGAAAGCGATGTCATCATAACTGGGCGAAGTCTTGCCGAGGCGGCATGGACAATAGCCTTTTTCACAAGCGCATCTTTTTTAGTGTTGCCATTTTCTGTTTCGTGGCTAGTGAGTGCATCTGATACATATTGGTTTAGATAGACCAGCATGATAACGCCTATTTCTACCGCTACACCTGCTAAGGCAATAAACCCAACACCTACCGCCACCGACAGATTGAAGTTAAGAAGATAAAGCAACCATACGCTGCCCACCAGCGCCAACGGTAAGGTCGCGAGTATGAGTGCCACATCGCGAAGGCGTTTAAATGCCAGATAAAGCAAAAGGCAGATAATGGCTAACGTTAGCGGTATAACCACCGACAGTTTTGCTTTCGCGCGCTCAAGGTAAGCAAACTGCCCCGCCCACGTAATGGAGTATCCAGTGGGTAAATCAAGTTGCTCTGACAAATGACGTTTTGCGCTATCTACATAACCCCCTAAGTCAATACCCGTGGCTGAGTCTGACGAGATATCAATGTATACCCATCCGTTTAATCGGGCATTTTCACTTTTAATCCCAGCCGGCCCGTCGTCAATACGCACGGTCGCCACATCGCCAAGGGTAATGTGAACACCGCTTGGTGTGACGAAAGGCATGGATGCTAAAGATTCAGGCGTATCGCGGTAGTGCTGTAAAAAGCGCATGGCAATAGGAAAACGCTCACGCCCTTCCACTGATTGTGTAACCACTTTGCCGCCCACTGCCGAGCCTACAATACCGTGAACATCGTCTATCGTCATGCCGTAGCGCGCCGCCAACTGCCTGTCGATATCGATATAAACGTAACGGCCACCCACCACACGCTCAGCGTATACTGATGCTGTATTGGGCAGGTCTTTAAGCAGTATCTCAGTATCCTTTCCTATGGCTTCAATGCCTGCTAGGTCAGGCCCCGCAATCTTGATCCCAACAGGGGTTTTTATCCCGGTTGCCAACATGTCGATACGGGTTTTAATTGGCATTACCCACGCATTGGTCAGCCCTGGAAATTGCACCAGAGCGTTAAGCTCTTCTTTGAGCTTTTCAGTGGTCATGCCCGCCCTCCACTGGGCTTTCGGTTTAAGCTGAATGAAGGTTTCAATCATCGTCAATGGTGCAGGGTCTGTGGCCGTATCTGCGCGTCCAATTTTCCCGAATACCGTTTCAACCTCGGGCAAGGTTGCAATAAGCTTGTCCGTCTGCTGTAAAAGCTCTCTGGCTTTACCCACTGAAATACCCGGATAGGTAGTAGGCATATACATCAAATCGCCTTCGTCCAGTTCGGGCATAAATTCGCTACCTAGTTGGTTTAACGGCCAGTACATGGAAAGCAATAAGCAAAATGCCCCCGCCAAGGTGAGCAGTGGGTAGTTAAGCAGCCGCGTTAGCAATGGCTGATACACACGTTCTAAAGCTCGATTTACCGGGTTCTGGGCTTCAGATCGTATTTTTCCGCGTACGAAATAACCCGCCAGCACAGGAACTAAAGTAATTGCCAGCGCCGCAGCTGCTGCCATGGCATAGGTTTTGGTAAAGGCAAGAGGCGCAAAAAGACGACCTTCTTGCGCTTCCAATGCAAAAACAGGAATAAAGGATACGGTTATAATTAGGAGCGCAAAGAATAAAGCTGGACCAACTTCGGTGGTCGACTTAATCACCAGTTCCCAACGTTTGGCTGCCGAAAGCTTTGCAGAAGTTGGTATAGATGTTTGCGACTGGGCACTCCCTGACCCAACCTGACTTGCTGAATCCCTTTGACTCGCTGAATCCCTTTGACTCGCTGAGGCTCCCTGACTTGATGAAACAGCATGCTGATGAATGTGCTTGTGTAAATTTTCAACCACAACAATAGCGCCATCCACCATTGCACCAATAGCGATAGCAATGCCACCTAAAGACATGATGTTGGCATTAAGTCCCTGCAGCTTCATTACGATAAACGCGGCGAGAATACCAATAGGCAAACTGATTAGCGCAACCATAGATGAGCGTAAGTGAAACAAGAAGATAGCGCATACCAAACCAACGACCAGCAATTCCTCCACCAACTTATTGGTGAGGGTATCGACGGACTTATCAATAAGGGTGGAGCGATCGTACACGGGAACGATATTCACCCCTTCCGGCAAGCTCGCTTTTAATGAATCCAGCTTAGCTTTAACCGCATCGATAGTGGCTTTTGCGTTTTCGCCATAGCGCATCACTATAATGCCACCCACGGTTTCGCCATTCCCGTTTAGTTCAGCAATACCGCGGCGCATCAACGGGCTTTCTACCACTTGTGCTACATCATTAATCGTTATGCTAACGCCGTCCTTGATAACGCCTGTAGGCAACGACAGTATGTCGTCAATGCCCTGAATGTAGCTTTGCGCACTAACCATGTACTCTGCCTCGGCCATTTCAATAACCGAAGCGCCTGACGCGCGGTTACCCCGTTTAAGGGCAATTTCTATCATGGATGGCTGAATGTTGTAGGCACGTAATTTTTCAGGGTCGACAATAACTTGGTATTGTTTAACCATCCCTCCAATAGACGCCACTTCAGATACGCCTTCAACTGACTGAAGCTCAAACTTCAAGAACCAGTCTTGCAACGCCCTTAACTCACCAGCATCTAGCGCATTTGGCTGACTAGCATCGTTCTCCAACGCATAAATGTAAACCCAACCTACCCCTGTCGCATCTGGACCTAACTGAGGTGTCACGCCTTCTGGAAGTTGCGAAGACGCCTGGCTTAGGTATTCCAGAACACGGCTTCGAGCCCAGTACATGTCTGTATCGTCATCAAAGATAATATATACGTAGGCATCGCCGAAGAATGAATACCCTCGCACCGTCTGTGCGCCAGGCACTGACATTAGCGCAGAGGTGAGAGGAAACGTCACCTGATCTTCCACCACTTGCGGCGACTGACCGGGATAGTTTACTTTCACTATAACTTGGACATCAGATAAATCAGGGATAGCATCGACGGGGGTGTTTTTCACCGCCCAGACACCAGCAATACTGAGCATAATAGCGCTCAGCAATACCAGTATTCTATTGTTTACCGACCAGCGAATTACCGATTCAATCATGGTGCATATGCTCCTTATGATTTATCGATTTTTGTTCTGCCGACTTGTGAACCATTGACTTATGAACCATCGACTCGTGAGCATCGCTTTGTTCTCCATTGCCCTTCCGCTCGCCCGCATCATGTTTATGATTACTGTGACCTGAGTCATGCACCATGCCCTTGTCCATTGCATGTTCACTATGTTTACGCATATCAATAACCGTGAACTCTTCGCCAGTCACAAAGGTGAACATGATGTTGTCACCTTCACTAAACTGAGATAAGTCAATATGCTTTGATACCGCAAATGACATTGTCGCAGGTCCCCGCCCCCATTTTTCAATCGGCCCGCGAGCGATTACTAACGTTGCGTTATTCGAAGCGCCATTCGTTTCGGTGTCAGCTGGCAATTCAATTGCCTCAATTGTACCTGTTGTCGTGGCCTGGTGATCGGGCGCTTTCATTCGCTCAAAGTCACTGCTTTTCGACGACTCTGAATCAATCAAAAATTGTGCTGATACCACCACATCATCCTCTGGCAGCAAGCCTTCGACGACTTCAAAATGTGTACTATCGCTTTGCCCCAGCGTTACGCGTACCGACTTAAAGTTGCCATCGCCATCACTGAGTACCACTTTTGCGCCCTCAGTCGTGCGAATAACGGCACTGCGAGGAACCAGTAATGCCGCCTTGCGTTGAGTAGGCTTTATTCCAACGTGGGCAAACATATTGGGCTTTAACGTGTGGTTGTTATTGTTTAGCGGTATGCGCACTTTCAGGGTTCGCGTTGTTTCTGACAAAGACGGATAAATATACTCTACGTGGCTTTCCCATTTAGCTCCGGACGCATGGTCCATTTCATCAAGGGTAACCACAGCGCTATTATGAGGCGCTATAATTTGCGCGTACTTTTCAGGCACCTCGGCAATCACCCACACCGTATCTAGCTGTGCAATGCTCATCAAGGTTGTCCCGGGCTGAACGTAAAATCCTTCCCTGATATTCAGCGCTTCTACCACACCGCTTTGCGGCGCGTTAAATGTGACGGTTTGTGTTACTCGTCTAGTTTTTTGCAATGCTTCAATAACGCTTTTTGATAGCCCCAGAGTTCTTAGGCGCTCGGCTGCGCCATCAATTAAACGTGCGTCTCCTCGCTTAATAGCTAAAACGTATTCTTCTTGTGCGCTAACTAATTCTGGCGAATACAGGGTATAAAGTGCCTGTCCTTCTTCTACTTGCTCACCTTGAGATTTAATGAAAAGCCTGTCGACCCAACCTGACACTCTAGGGTGGATGTGCACAATACTCTCTTCATCGTAAGCAACGTTGCCCACCGCCGTTACGGTCTGTTGAAGTGCTCCTATGGTAACGGGCGCGACTTTAACCCCTATATTGTGCTGTACATTTGGCGGAATCATTACGGTACCAGGCGTACGCTCATTACTTTTCGCAGATGTTGCTTCGTCATTGGCGTATACGGGCACCAAGTCCATTCCCATCGGTGACTTTCCCGGTTTGTCACGGCGATAGCTGTCATCCATAGGCGCTACCCAATATAAAGGGGCTTTGTTATCAGTTTCGTCGCTGTGGGTGTTTACTCCGCTGTGGGCACTTTCACCATGTCCGTGTTTTGATGAATCAGGCAATAATAATGAAGCCAAGCCGTACGCTAACAGGCCGCCAAATAGCAGACCTATTAGCAAACCTTTTAATAGTGTGCTTTTTGTATCTGGAGCAGGGGGAGTTGAAGATGTCATATTAACTACTCTTTATTCGAAAAATGGGCGTGAGTGGGCAGGTACAAATAAGCAAGTGACGCCAGTGTCCTGGCGCGCTCGATGTCGATTTTGAGTAAATCATCCTGTACCTGTACTTGCTTGAGATTGGCATTAACAACATCACTAATATCACCGGTGTCTGTGGTATAAGCTGTCAGTTCAGCTTCAGAAAGTTGCTGTGTTTCACCAATTAACGCCGTTTCATAAAGCGCTTTGCGCTCACTTAGCGCTGACAAGCGTGATTTAAGCACCTCTGCATTCGCGGCAAGCTCGTTCACTTTCAAGCGGAAGTCCGTTTCAGACGCACTCATTTTGGAAGCCGCCGCCGCTATTGAAGCGTCTTGACGAGATTTGTTGAAAAACGGAAGGTCTACTTGAACACCCAATGACACAAAATCAGCTCGGCTTGCGCCATTTTGCGCGTCTTGTCTGTATCCATAACTTGCTTCAAATGCCCACTGAGACTTAGTTTGCTCTCGCGCTATGTTCACATTTTGCGCTTCTATCTGGGTCTGAATTTGAAGCAGCATAGCCTCAGGATGATGCTGTAGTATTGAAAAAGGCTCACTGCTCTCAATAACCGTTAAGAACGAAGAAAGGCTGAGGTTGCTGTCGTTTAAGATAGCATCGAGCTCGATACGCTTTGGATAAGAAGGCGTTGATTCTTGCGTTGATTGAGCCAGCGGTGCGCTTACAGAGTCATCTAGCGGCGCACCAAACCATTTTGAAAGTGCCGATCTCGCTTCATTTTTTTGCTGGTAGGCCTGCACATATTTGTCGTCTAGTGACAACAATGCCAAGCGCACTTGCAGTATGTCTTGCTGCGCCGCTGCACCAACGCCTTGACTGTATCTGGAGTCAGTAAAATCGAGTAGCTGAGTAAGCAATGATTTCTCTTTGTCCAATAATCCAATGCGACGTGTTGCATAGACCCAATCTAACCAAGTAAGGGTAACTTCACGTTTAAGCCACGCCTTTCTCGCTTGGCTCTCTACGGACATTTGATCAGCCATAACCTGATACTTTTGCCGGCTGTAGAGGTTTTCATCGCCTCGCGGTAACTGCTGCTTCAAACCAACTTTAAATTGCGTCATAGGCTCTTGGTCAAATGCGAAGCCGTCGGTAGGCAAGTTTTGTACAGACGCTGAAACCTGAGGGTTTGCCCAATATGATGACGCTTCAGCTTCTGCATTAAAGCGATCCTTTCGATGCGCATTCCCTTTAAGCAAAGGGTCGTATTGAATAGCTAGCTGCAGCGCTTGTTCTAAGCTTAACGGTTGCGCCTTAGCAGGCTTTATAAACAGGAGAAAAGAAGTCAGCACGAATAATACGATAAACACTGTGCTCGCGCTACAGGGCCTACCAGCGCTAACGCCCTCTTTATTAGATACCAAATAAATGCTCATGAGTAACATCACTTTTCAAGCGTAATGCGTGTTGAATTCGTCTGCTTTTCGCTGCCTTTGACAAAGGGAGTTAGCAAAAAAGCGTGCCACGCGTTACAGAGATAAAAAGGTTAGAGGCACTTTAAATCGAAGTAAGGACTTCGTTAGATAAAATACATCCCTATGCGAAACAAATCCGCAAGATAGATCTATGCTGTGAGCAGTGATTTAGGTGGGCGAAACTGCCCAAAATGAAGGGTTTTGCACTGTCCTAAAACAGGGGCAGTGGCCGCCATTCTCGCTACCAATACTTCGGTCTCGAAAGTAGGCTGTAAAAGCGCGGTTGCGCTTAGATTTAAACAGTGATCGGCAGGACAGTTACACTCATCCTTGCAACAAGGCATGTTGTTCATTTGCGCTATCAAACGCTGCATCGCCGACTTGACTCATTGTGTTTGCATTGCTATTTGCAGTTAATGCCGCATCTTGCGATGACATTCCCTGATGTTGGCAATGTGTATTCGAGAATTCGGATGGTCCCGCAGGCTTTCTAATTACACCGTTTTTTGCGTAGGTGTTACCCTCTGCATCTGACAAATAAGTTGAATGAGAAGCATGAGACGAAACAGAATTCTCTGCCATCGCAGATACAGAATGAGTGTGGTTGAAAGTATGTTCAACAGACACGGCGCGACCTGATGACACAAGGGACATCATCAAGAAGAATATAAAAACTAACGAATTGACGTTAGATTCTTTATACCATTTAGGCGCTAAACCAAACTGAAACTTGCTCAAGTGCTACTCAAAGGGTTTCTGTGTCATTGATAATATGGGTTAAATAATAGCTTGTTGTCGAGAGCCAGTAAAGCTCACTTATAGCGCATACTGGCTCCAACCTTCTAGAATTGCGACAAATAATCCTGCAACATCAAGCTCATGGTCGGGAACAAGGGGTTTGCTTTAGGTACCGCACACTCTTCTTGCTGATTAACCATGTTTGCATTGAAATTCATTTGTTTAAGCAGTCGAGGACTAACGACTAAGTCTGCGTGGCACAATGCATAAGACTCATCAATAACAAAAAAGGTATTCGGACCTTCACTTGCGTCCATTAACTGCTCTATGCCGCGAATTGGCGTGGTTACATCAGCTTGAGAGTGAGCGGCAAATAGTGGCACTTCAATTTGCTGTCCTTCCTCGACTTTGTCCCGAATGATGTTTATTAAATCCATCAATTCCAACCCTGCTAAACCTGCCACATTTGGATACTTGTAAGGGTTGGGGCCATGAGTTTGATAGGTTCCATCAATAATTCTGGCTAAAAGTTTAATGCCCCAAATTCGAGACATACTTTCAGCATTATCAGACAGCGCCAGCGCGCCAGAAAATAGCATAAGACCATCAATATTATTTACTTCGCTTCCTGCACTATCCAGATAATGTTCAACCGCCAGCGCACCACCTGTAGAGAAGCCACCTATAAGCAAAGTATCACCCATGCTATCAGCCAATTTAATGACTTCATCAACATGCCCCTGCCAGCGCTCAGCTAAATCCCAGTCAGACATGTCATCATCGGCATCTCGTTTACCATGCCCAGGCAAAAGCGGCACGACTACAGTAAAACCCTGTTCAAATAAGATGTTGGCGATTTCACGCATAAAGAAAGGTGAGTCGCTTAAGCCGTGGATAAGCACTGCCACCTTGCTGCTTGATTTGTTGGTCAGCATGAAAGGCGAATTGCCTTCATTGCGCAATACGTTGCTGCATACCGAAAAACGATTGAGTGCCGTTTCTCTACACGGCTGGGTTTGGCCCCACTCTTTTTCGTAAAATGCTTTGAACTGATTTTGAAGGTCTGAAAAACTTCTGCTTTTCATTTCGCTCGTATCGGGTATAGATAAATTTGCGGCTATAGCCATATTTACACCTAAAAGCGCAACAATACCTATGAGCATTTTTACAAAAAACTTCGATGACACTATTATTCTCCGCTACGGATAATTAATAAAAAACGGGAGCAGTTTACCATGCTCCCGTTTCTTGTGACGATTAATACGTATATTACGTTAGCTAAAGTAAACCTCTAGATCGTCAGAACCACCGATATGTTTACCACCGATAAAGACCTGCGGCACAGTCTCACGACCGCTAATCGCCGTTAAGCTGGTTAGTGATGCATCTTTACCCAACACGATTTCTTCGTACTCGTAGCCTTTTTCATCAAGCAGTTTTTTCGCTTTAGCACAGAAAGGACAACCCGGTTTTGTGATAATAGAAACAGGCGCGTTAGTTTGCTCTTCTGGCGCAATGTAAGCCAGCATGGTATCTGCATCCGACACTTCAAACGGGTCGCCAGCTACATCAGGCTCAATAAACATTTTGTCTACCACGCCATCTTTCACTAGCATCGAGTAACGCCAACTTCTTTTGCCGAAACCCAAATCCGCTTTATCGACTAGCATACCCATGCCATCGGTAAATTCTCCGTTACCGTCGGGAATAACGGTTATGTTAGCGGCTTCTTGATCTGCGGCCCATGCATTCATAACAAAAGTATCGTTTACCGATACACAAACAATCTCATCAATGCCGTGTTTCGCAAACTTTTTCGCTAAAGCGTTATAGCGAGGCAGGTGGGTAGAAGAACAGGTTGGTGTAAAAGCACCTGGAAGTGAGAAGACCACAACATTTTTGCCAGAAAATAATTCATCTGTCGTTTTCGTTACCCACGTCTCACCTTCTCTGCACGGAAATGAAACGCTAGGTACTTTTTGGCCTTCTTTGGAAGTGAAGCGACTTTCTGACATAACAACCTCTTATCGGTAATCTCAATTATAAAGTAAGAAGACTAGAATGAGTTTTTGCACAAATCAATAGGTATTGTCTTACATTCGTTAATATCGATTTTGATGCTGAACCTAGCTGATAGCCTGCCTATGCTTTGAGTGGAGGTTAGGTACGGTCGTGACACCATTCACGACCCACCGTAACGCTCAGTATTTTAACATAAGCGATATTCGAGGGTTATCACCATGATTATTTTGGTTGGTGGAGAAAAAGGCGGTAGCGGAAAGAGCTGCCTGGCACAAAACATTGCAGTGTATCTTCGCACTGAAAAAGGTGCCAAGGTGTTAATGGTCGACTGTGACCCGCAGCGAACGACCTCAGACTGGATCCAAGAGCGTAAAGCTATCCCTCGTCTCGCTGAAATTAACTGTGTTCAGTTATACGGTAAAATACGTAACGAATTACTTAGCCTGCGTCAGTATTACGATTACGTTGTAATAGACTGTGGTGGACAAGATAACCTAGCGCTTCGCTCGTCAATGGCTGTTGCTGACCATATACTGATTCCACTTAGACCCAAACGTCGCGATCTCAAAACGGTACCTCACATGGAAGATATCTTATCTACCTGTAAAATGGTTAACCCGAAAATGAACGCCGCATTCGTTATCACACAGTGCCCTTCTCTACCTAGCCTGGCAAACCGTATTCTAGAGGCCAAAGAAGTGTGTCGCTCATTTGGTATTCCCGTCCTAAACTCTGTTACCTTCAGTAGAAACATGTATGACGATTCAGAAGAGTCGGGGCAGTCAGTTATTGAGAGTGAACCAGAAGGTAAAGCGGCCACAGAAATAAGAACCTTGTTTGAAGAGCTATTAGCTGGGAAAGTGGAGGATGCTTATGAGTTTACTCAACCTCAAAAAGTCGAAGCCGTTAGCTAAGCCCAATCTACGAACTGTAGAAGATTTTATCGACGATGCGCTGCTTTATGCCCAAGGTAAAGTGGATAAAAAGCAACCATCGGCGGCAAAAAACGATCTAAAAGACGTTCGTACAGACCGCGTTGTGCCGATAAGAAAGCCTGCAAAATCAGAAGGTATGCGACATGCTACCTTTACGTTAACACCGCAATGTATTGAAAAACTTGCAAACATTGCCCAAAAGACAGGTAAAGCCAAGTCTGCACTGATTCGAGAGTGGATTGAAAATAACAGCATAAATTAGACTAAAGTATAAATCCAAATACGTATTTCATTCGTTTTATCCTTCACAATAATGATGTTGCCTTGGCGTTAGCCTACTGAGATACTCACCGACAGCATGTTCTGACAGTGTATAGGAGATACAATCGAATGGGCCGTGAAGGATTTAGCACCGTGCGCGTGCTGGTGTGTGCCCTGCTAATTGCTGTGCATGGCGCACAGGTAAAAACGGTAGAAGCGTTCGAGCTTTTCAATACGGAGATTGCTGATGTCGAGAATCTTTTAAATGCCAAGCAATATGCTGACGCCGATAGCAAGGCACTGTTGCTTTTAGAGCAAGCGCTACAACAGCAGCAAATGCCTGCTGATACATTTTCTGCCCTGGGACTCTTACTTCAAAACGCATCGCGTTTTGAGGTGTCAAAAGCCATTTTTAATGCCGCCTTAGAGCGCTACACCACAAATGGTGAATTAAACAAAATGGCGTCAACGCTATTACAACTAGCTACCTCAGAAAGACACCTTTCAAATTATGCTATTGCATTGACTTATGTGCATCGCGCTATGTCTATTGCTCAAATTGAGCGTAATGAATTACTTAAGGCTCAATTGAACCTTGAGCTAGGCATAATTCAACAAGAACAAGGCGAAATTGAAACCGCTTTGGAGCCGTTAAAGCAAGCGCTACGTTATTTTCGTGAAAATAACATGGCCAATGAAATGAGTGTTACGTTGCTGCGCATCGGTGAGATATACAGTTTGCTCAACCAAGCAACGTTGGCTCATACCTACTACCAAGACGCTTTCAATAGTATCGAGGAAACACAGGAAACCCGATTACTTGGTGTGATCAAAACTCGTATTGGTGCCCTGTCTCTCAAAACAGGCTCTGTAGACCAAGCGATAAAAGCAATTAACGAAGGTCTTGAACTCCTGCTATCCACCTCTGATGTAGGGGCCATAGCCGAAGCAGAAATGCTATTGGGAAGAGCATTGGTTGAAAACGGCGATACGGCTAAAGGGCGAGAGTTATTGCAAGAAGCCATGCAATTTGCTGATTCATCGGGCCAGGCAAAATTGGTCAAAGAAGGCAGACTCGCTTTAGCGCAAGCCTATATGAAAGAGCAGAGTTTCGAATTAGCCTTAGAAGAGGCCCGCACGGGTACCATTGACGCGAGAAAAAATAGAGACCTTAGAGGACAACTTAGTTTTCTTTCGTTACAGCTAAGCGCCTTTGTATCACTAGGCGAATTCAAAAAAGCCTTAGATATTCAATCTGTTATGCAGCAGCTGCGTGAGGTACTACTTGATTCAGAAAACAAGTCTGCCGTTGAAGGTCTGCAGGCTGAGATTGAGCTTGTGAGGCAATCTAGGACGTTGGAGAAACTGGAAGAGTCCAAGCAGCTGGCGTTAGCGCAAGCTGAGCGAGAAAACCTGCAGACGACGCTTTTTTGGAGCATATCATTAGCAGCGTTACTATTGACGTTTTTAGTGTGGAGCCGCTACAAACAACGTCAGCAAACGATTATTTTGCGCAGAGAAGTACGCCAGCAAACACTAAATCTTCAAGAAAAAAATCAAGAACTGGAAAGAGCCTATAAAACGCTAGAAGAGGTAAGCCTGCGCGATCCGTTAACGGGTTTGTACAATAGGCACTACCTCGAATCGCAGCTTCCCGGTGAAATAAGGCGCAGCCAGTTCTCGGCAAAACAAAGCCCCAGTACAGGAAAGACGAAACAAGACTTACTTTGCTTACTTATTGATATCGACCACTTTAAGCGCGTCAATGACGACTATGGGCATATTGCCGGCGATAAAGTGCTATCAGCGTTTGCCAATGTCCTCAAAGAGGTGTTCAGACAAACGGATTTAATTATTCGATGGGGAGGCGAGGAGTTTTTGGTGGTTTGTCGCCAATCTACTCGTGAAGAGCTCCCTGAGGTTGCCGAGCGCTGCCGAGAAATGGTCGCAAACACTCCTTTTGATATCGGCTTAGAAAAACCAATCAATATTACTTGTAGCATTGGCTTTTCGCTGCTTCCTCCAGATAAAGAGGAAGACTTTGATACCGCGTGGAAACGCACATTCGCCGTTATCGATTACGCGCTGTATGCCACCAAATTATCAGGGAGAAATGGATGGGTTGGCGTAATCGAAACGCTTAAAACTCCAAGGGAATACCCCACTCCACTAGATACGAAGTTTAATTTTCCTGGTTCGAGAATTGCCACATCGTTCAACAACGTGGCAAGTATCAAATGGCCGGAGACCCTCGAGAAATAGCAGTAGAGGAATAGAGATATGTACAGAGGAAGCTGCAGCTGCCAAGCAATTCAATATGAAATTGATCATATCGGAGAGCTTGACGCCGATGACGAAACGCTAAGCCATTCAGATACCAGTGAACTGCGCGTTACAATTGAAAAAGAGCAGCTGGTTATTGACTGTGCACCGTCAGCGCTAGCGGAACTACACGAGGCTAATGACGAAACCCACCACGTGTGTAACATTTGTGGGAGCGTTATCTTTGTTGAGCGTGGCTCTAACCAAGTGTCGGTTGAGGTGACCTTCAGCGGTCATGACGTCTTAGCAGAGTCTCACTGCCAGTTTGTCTTTTAGGTGAGTAAACAAGGATAAAGGCGAACTGCGAGTTCGCCCAGATATCAACAAGTGAGAAGTACATTTCTCACCTGTTTGGTAGTCATGTCTACCCTAGTCGCTATTTTTGATGTCTTCCATATGATACTTATCAATGAGCGAATACAACGTGGGACGAGTGACGCCAAGTAATTCTGCCGTTTTCGACATATTTTTATCTGCTTTTTGATAGGCTCGGCGAATAGCTCGACTTTCAGCAATTTCTCGCACTTCACGCAGATTCAACGTTTCAGGCTCATCATGGGCATCTACAGGCATCAAGCCTAAATCGTCAGGTTGAATTACCGTACCTTCAGCCATAATAACCGCCGACTTTAGCTTGTTTTGCATTTCTCGAATGTTGCCCGGCCATTTATGGGCGAGCATGGCGTTAACTGCAGTTTCTGAAAAGCTCTTCGCTTTAGCTTTGAATTCTTCGCGATAAATATTCAAGAACGTACGTGCAAGTAAAATAATGTCTTGGTCTCGTTCACGTAATGGAGGGATCATGATCGGCATTTCCCCCACACGGTAATATAAGTCTTCCCTGAATGTTTCTTGCGCCACCATAGCCTGTAAATCGCGGTGTGTTGCACAAATTACGCGTATATCAACGGGAATTTCATTGCGTCCACCAACGCGCTCGATCACGCGTTCCTGCAAAAACCGAAGCATCTTAGCTTGCAGACCAATGGGCATATCACCAATTTCATCTAAAAATAGTGTTCCGCCTTGTGCTGTTTCTATCTTGCCGACGGTGGTTTTGTTCGCGCCAGTAAACGCCCCTTTTTCGTAACCGAACAATTCACTTTCTAGTAAGTTCTCTGGGATAGACGCACAGTTAATAGCAACGAAAGGTTTGTCTTTTCTAGGGCTGTGTTCGTGAATACTGCGCGCGAAAACTTCTTTACCTGTGCCACTTTCACCAAGTAACAGGGTGCTTATGTCGGTATTGGCAATTTTCTCAGCGCGACGTACCACTTTTTGAATAGCTTCGCTGTTACCCACTATTCTGGACATGCCAGAACGGGTGCGGGCAAGAATGCTATTCTCATGCTCTAACTTAGACAGGTTAAGCGCACGGTGCACCAATAATTTGATGGTATCTGAATCGATAGGCTTCTGATAAAAATCGTATGCCCCAAAATCGATTGCTTTTAATGCGTGTTGTTTATCGTTATTACCTGTAACAACGATAACTTTGGTTCTAGGCGCTAGCGCAATGATATCGTGAAGAATACGTAAACCTTCCGACGCATTCGCTGGATCTGGCGGAAGCCCTAAATCTAGGGTAACAACCTTAGGTTCAAAACGACGGAGCTGGGCTATGGCAGATGTGTGATCGTCCGCAAAAACAACGTTGTAATCGGTAAGACTCCATTTAAGTTGCTTTTGGATACCTAAATCATCATCTACTACCAAAATGGTATCGGTCATTTCATCATCCTATTATTCTACTTCATCCATCGAAAGGGAGTGGATTTGATAATATCCACTTTTTAGTTATACACCCTATCCTATCGGAAAATGCAGCGTAAAACAGCTACCGCGTCCAGGTTCACTTTGAACAGTTAGTTTGCCACCGATAGACTCGATATATGTTTTTGCATCATATGCACCAATCCCCATACCAGCATTGCCTTTCGTGGTATCAAATGGCTTGAATAGTCGCTCTTCAATAAACGCTTTATCCATACCTGACCCTGTATCTTCTATCAAAACTAGCTGCGATTTGTTGTCAGAATTTCCAGTAATCACCACGTCGACTTCTCCGTTATCTGCGGTTGCCTGCTGAGCGTTGCTGATTAGGTGATAAAGCACGTTTGCCACCTTATCCTTATCAACCGTCACGGCCGTTTCTTTTAGCACATGAACTGTTGGTAGCGGACGTAAACCTGAACAGCGGTTGTTGACCACATCTTTGGCCAGCTCCGAAATCAAAAATTCTGAGTTTACACCTTCTTCAACGGCCTTCTTATCAGTCAGCTGTTTGAGCATTTTTTCCATTCTTGCCTTAGTATGCTCCAAGGTTTCGAAGGTGTCTTCGATAAATTCAGGGTTGTGTTTATGCTGTTGAGCATTGGCAAGAATAAGGTCGACTTGAGCAAGTACATTTTTTAAGTCATGTAAAACGAACGCAGACATTCGATTGAACGCCGCAAACTGGGCGTTTTCAGCTACCACCTGAGCCGCCTCGTGGTGCTGCATGTACGTGCCTACTTGCTCAGAAACGGCGGTTAGATAGTCTTTCACTTCCCAATTTAAAGTGATTTTTTCATTGTCTCCTGACGCGAGAACAGCAAATCCCCACAGCTTCCCCTCTTTTAAGAAAGGCACGAAGAGTTGGTAGCCCCATGCTTTTAGTGCATCTCTATCTAGCTTTAACCCTTCGTAGTCGAATGGTTTGACGAGGTAGGCGTCCGTATCAATGATCCAGCCATTTTTGTCGCTGTAACTTGCAAGCGTTTCCAACGTTGTACAGGTAGCGTTGTTTTCTTCCGAATCTGTTGACGCAGTGTTTGTAATAGGTGATGCCTTAGCCACGCATTCGTAGCCATTCTGCGTTACTTTAAACAGCAGGCCTGACTCATATTGAATGGCGTTAAGCATTCCTGTTAGGCCAGCGTGGTAAACATCTGATGAGGTATCCCCTGCACGCGTTAACCACTGCGTTAATTTCACCCATTCAACGCGGTAGTCGAACTGATTCGCAAAGAAATGTTTAGTGATAAATACTTTTATCTTAGTGCGAAAGCCGTTGGACAAGAATACAGTGGCGAGCAATGCAAATGACATCACAACCAATATGATTTGAACCGTCGCTCCCCAGTTGCCTCCCATATAATTTATGGCATAGCCGACAACAGCCATCACAAAAAGATAACCGCCCGCCACTAAGAGTAGAGAGCTGTGCAACACCACGTCCCGCGAGATAAAGATATCAATGCCCCAGTGATGAATTCGTCGAATCGATATGACGAGTAAGGGCATTAACAAGAAGTAAATATAGCCTCGTGCCGCTATGTAGCCAATTTCCACCTGGTTAACCATGGTAGCGTTTGCATAGGTAACGAACTCAAACAGGTTGGTTGCGCCCAGATAAATAATGATTGGTTTAAACGCCCACTGCTCACGCCCCGCCTGTCGATACACAACTTCTAGAAGAACAAGCACTTCTAATGACAGCACGATCAATACAAGAAAGCTCCACGCGGGATTTACTACCAATAGATAAGGAGCTAGCAAAGCTGCTAGTGCGGGGGCAATAATAATTAACGTTACAGGGCGTTTTAGCACGTCGAAGATGTTGCTAAAGCTGGTCTGTATACAGCCAGCCAAAAAGAGTAGCCATGCGAGCTGCTTAAGTACGTCAGCACTGAGTAACCAGCTTAGCGAGATAGGTCCAAATAACGAAGTGATTAAGGTTGTGGACCATAAAAAGGTGGCTGCGGTCGCCAATACCAATAAATGCTTGGCTACGCCGGGTTTGCGTACCGTTAACAACAGCAATAAAAGGGCTAAGTGCGCCAGACTATTTAACCCATAGCCTACATCTGAAATCATCCTTTTATCTCACCTTTATTATCATTATTTAGGAGATGAAATACAGGGAGGCGCATTGATGCAACGTCCCTGAAACCTTCGATATACAGCACATAACGTTTTTAGCTAGGTACGGTGCGCAGGCATCGCCCGCGCTATGATAAAAACTATCGTTTACGGATCACTAGTGAGCCAATTGAATACCCTGCACCGAAAGAGCAAAGTACTCCCACGTCACCGGCAACCAGGTCTTCATGGTGTAAACCAAACGCAATCACAGAACCCGCAGAAGCAGTGTTGGCAAACTCGTCTAACACAATTGGCGCTTCGGTACGGTCAGCATCGCGACCTAACAGGCGTTTGCAAATCAAGGTGTTCATATTGATATTAGCTTGGTGAAGCCACCAACGCTTGACGCCTTCTGGCGTAATGTCGTGACTCGCTAAATGCGCTTCAATATGCGCTGCTGCCAATGGACACACTTCCTTGAAAACTTTGCGACCCGCTTGATGGAACAGCTTATCAGGTCCATACGGATCAACGTCTTCGGCACGTGTCATGTAACCAAAATTAGAACGAATATTGTTTGAGAATTTCGTCAATGCTTTGGTGCTTAGCACGTCGTACACGTGCTCACTTTTGGCGGTTTCAGCAAGCTCAAGCACCGTCGCCGTAGCCACATCGCCAAAAATAAAGTGACTGTCGCGATCAGCGTAGTTAATTTGCGGTGAGACCAACTCAGGGTTAATAACCAACACGCGAGTCGCATTTTTCGCGCTCAGCATTTCATAGGCGCGATGCATACCGAACGTTGCTGCAGAACAAGCAACTAGCATATCGAAACCAAACCCTTCAATATTAAGAGCTTCTTGTACTTCAATTGCAATCGCAGGATAAGCACGCTGGGTGTATGCACACGACACAATCACAGCATCAATTTCATCGGCCGTAACATTGGCGGATGCCAGAGCTAACTTGGCTGCTTCGACGGCAATTTCAGCTTGGTGAGAAAGTTCGTCATCTGCTCGAGGGGCAATCTTAGGCTTCATTCGAGTGATGTCTAGCGCACCCTCTTTTTGATAGATGTAGCGACTTTTAATTCCTGATGCTTTTTCGATGAACTCTGCACTTGAATAAGGCATTGCTGCTACATCACCTGATTCGATTTGCGCTTTATTTTCTTCGTTAAACGCATCTACGTAAGCATTGTAGCTATCTACTAGCTCTTCGTTAGTTATACTGTCTTTAGGGTGCCATACACCCACACCACTAATCACAACTTGCTGAGACATAGGCATTCTCTATTATTTGATAGCACTATGGCGGTATTGAGCATTGCGTTACTCTGTGTCCTAAACGCATCTATACCAGTGCAATTGAGCCTAATCGTATTTACCTTAAAAAATACGACTGCGTTTTATGGGTTATAGCTTACCTTAATCCTTAAACGGTGTAACCATTGTGAACGCAAGGAAAGCTCTATTCCTCCTTTTAATACCAGTCCGCATAGATAATTACCCACTCAGCGAGACTTAAAATGTTCGTAATCATGGCGTGTTTTCGCAGGTATAGTGGCTCTACATCAAGGTGACACAACAAAGAGTAAGGACATTTAAAACTCGCCCTTCGGGAAGGTCTGGCAAGCTACCAATAAAAAACCCCGCTTCAAAGCGGGGTTTCATGTAATCAATGCGGGAGCTTACAGCTGGTTGATTTGCCACACCGTTACTGTGCCGCTAACTTCGTTGCCTACAACAAGAAGAGGCACACCGCTTGGGCTGTCTTCAGCGCTAACAAAAACCAGGCTTTCTGGCGCTAAGTCACCAATGACATCGTCGCTTGTCAAACCTTCGGTTAGGTCACGGTTAATTACATATTCTGCAAATTGAACGTCATAAGGGTTAGTAACGTCGTATACGAAAATACCGCCCATGCGCTCTGTGCCGATAAACGCGTAAGTGCGATCGCCAACTTGACCCACGGTTAACGCTTCTGGCTCTGGACCTTTATTCTCTGAGCGCGAGTCGCTTGCATTTTCATCGTCACCATTGTTGAACTGCGCCCCATGAACCGACGCTGTAATACGTTCAAAATCATCACCCGAGTCATAAACCACTAAACCGTTTTGATCCCAGATTGTGAATGAACGTGCACCGTAAGCGTACGCTGCATCGTACTCGCCGTTTCCGTCAGCATCACCCATAGCTGAAGTTACACGTAAGTCGTCCGCTTCACCTGTCGCCTGTAGCATAGCTAATTCAGAGTTGGCGGCAGCGGTAAGATCTTCTACTTTAACTTCGTCTGTATAAGCTAGACAGCCATCATCTTCGTCAAAATCAACACCACCTGCAGCAGTACATGCCGCCTCATCAGCAGCGTCAAAGAAGTACTCACGGGCATCGCCTTCGTTAGCGGTAAGAATGAAAGTCGCATCCTTCCATGTAAAGTTAGCAATGGTATCAGGCTGGTATACACCATAAATACCTGTGTACTGACCAAAACTCACCGCATCATTTTCTTGGATATCAATATTAAGTCCAGCCCAAGACTTAGTTCCTAGGCCGACGACATCTACCGTTAACTCTTCCAAGTCAATAATCGCAAGGCCATTGTTTTCCTGAAGACTAACGTATGCAACGTCGTTAGTAGCGGTGATGTATTCTGGTTCCAGATCTTTCGCTACCGTTGAGGTAATCGCCGTGCCGTTAATCGTGCGTCCTGCTGGGTTAGGAAACATCATTCCCTGCGCCATCAAGTCTGCTTCAGTACCGTTTAGAGCAGTAAAGCCAACGGTCGTCCCCGTTTCTTCTGGCTCACCACTTGCAAGAATATTAATGACGCTAACAGAACCTTCAGGGTCAATGGTGTAGTCATCAGAAGGCTCACCCTCGTTCGCTACCAACACTTTGCCACCATCTGGCGTAAAAGTGACCATATCCGGTAGGGCGCCAACCTCGACAGAATCTAAAAAGGCTGGAGCAGAACTGTCTAGCCCGTTGTAGAACAACACATAACCGTTATCAGTTTTAACGTCTGCAGGTACGGCAACAGCCATAAGGTCACCGCTAACCGCAATGCTTGTTAAGCTACCTAAAGTCACACCATTTATATCGGCAGGCAGTGCGATAGTGGTAAGCGTTAGCGTAGTGGTGTTTATCGGATCAGCCATAGTAGCCGTGCTTACGCTAGAGGCATCAATAACTGCTATTGTATTCGTCTCGCCGTTTGTCGCGTAAATCGTATTGGTCTCAGCATGGTACTGAACAATTTCTGCGGCCGTTTGATTGCCTAAGAAAGCACGACCAACGATATCCATTGCAATGCCGATTGACGCATCGGTACCATCACTTCCGTCTGTCCCTGGGTCACCTTGTTCACCCTGAGGTCCTTGAGCTCCTGTTTCGCCCTGCGCACCGTCGTCACCGTCAAGGCCACATCCCGTGAGCGCCGCTGATACTAAAAATGCAAGTAACCCGTATTTAAACTTATTACGCACTGCCATTTGATTTCCTTTTTATTTGTATTTTTGTCGTACGTTATGAGGCTCGAGAAACCCAAGGATTTTTCCACCTTGTTCTCGCAAAGCGAAGGAAGAAAACAGGGATCCCTAACCTTAGTACACCAGAAATTTTATGTAACTTCTATGTATAAATTAGAATCAGTTTATGACACAAATATTAAATAGGCAAAAGCGCGTAACTTTTCTATAACAATAGATGGCACACACGCCGCTTTAAATATGGACAGCACGGAGCAGTAGGCTCAAAGTAATCACACTTCGCTCATGCAATTGTAAGCATATATTTCAAGATCCCTCGGCGTGTAAGGAAAAACGGTTTAGCTTAACAGCGGAACACGCTTCGCTTTTTCAAAGGTATAGTTTTATTTATAAGCACTATCTGATACTAATATTGCCAAATAGACGTATAAACTGAATGGGATAGTGCTTTAGCGCGCAAAAGTGAGCGAAGCGAGAACATTCAGTTATTAAAAAGGATTAACCATGAAATTGAAATTCACAGCTTCGGCAGTTATTGCCGCAGCGCTTACTTTAACAGCCTGTGCAACATCTCCTACGGGTAGAAATCAAGTGTTGCTCTATTCTGAAACTCAGCTCGCGCAAATGGGTGATCAGGCATTCACGGGCATGAAAGAAGAATTAAAAATTTCGAATAAAGCGGTTCAAAATTCTTACGTAGAATGCGTTGCAAATGCCATCACTGCTCAAGTACCAGCCACGGTATTCAATGGACAATGGGAAGTCGTTGTATTCGACGATGAACAAGTTAACGCATTTGCGCTACCCGGTGGAAAAATTGGTGTCTATACAGGCTTGCTCAACGTTGCAGAAAACCAGCATCAACTTGCTGCTGTCATTGGCCATGAAGTAGGTCATGTTATTGCAGAGCATGGTAATGAGAGAATGTCGCAGTCAACATTGATAAATATGGGCAGTCAGGCGGTAGGCCAAGTTTTAGCCGCGAATGAAGTGCCTCAGTCGGGTCCCATCATGGCTGCGATCGGATTAGGTGTTCAAGTCGGTGTCCAACTTCCTTTTAGCCGAACTCATGAATCTGAAGCCGATGTCATTGGTCTTCAGCTAATGGCGAAGTCTGGGTTTGACCCAAGACAATCTGTAAACTTGTGGCAAAACATGGACGCAGCAAGCGGCGGCAACCGCCCAATGGAACTTTTGTCGACTCACCCAGCACCTCAAACCAGAATTGATAATTTACAAGCGAACATGCCTAACGCCTATGCAGACTATCAAGCTACTGCTTACCGCCCGAACTGTCGCTAAAAGTATGTAATGCTATTCCGCATAGGCCATTACCCCGCTCAGCGAGAGTTAAAACGTTCGTAATCGCGGCGTGTTACGTCGCACTTAATCTTAGAATAAAAAAAACGCTGCGAAATGCAGCGTTTTTTGTTTGAAACCAACGAAATTATTCGCTGTCTGCTTTGTGAAGATGTACATCCATTTGTGGGAATGGAATTGAAATACCCTCTTCATCAAAACGCAGTTTAACGTTTTCAGTGAAGTCGAATTTAACACCCCAGAAATCGGCAGAATTCACCCATGGACGAACAATAAAGTTCACGCTGCTGTCCGCCAGTTCAGATACTGCAATTTTAGGCGCTGGCTCTGCAAGAATACGCTCATCAGCCGCCACCATTTCTTCAAGAATTCTTTTCGCTTTGAGAAGGTCAGCGTCGTAACCAATACCAACAACCATGTCTACGCGACGCGTGTCTCTTGCTGAATAGTTAGTGATGTTGCCACCGTAAATATTGCCATTTGGAACAATAATTTCTTTGTTGTCTGGTGTGTTCATTGTTGTAGTGAAAATACCAATCTTAACAATCGAACCAGCAGTACCTGCAGCTTCGACAAAATCACCCGCTTTAAATGGTTTGAAAACCAGAAGCATTACGCCAGCTGCAAAGTTCTTAAGCGAGTCTTGCAATGACAAACCAATAGCTAAACCAGCAGCACCTAATATAGCAACTAATGACGTTGTATCTACGCCTAGCTGATCAAGCGAAGCGACAATAACAAACAGCATTAGAATGGCGCTAAGGATAGCTTCCAGGAAGTCCACTAGCATGTTGTCGTATTTAGACTTGGCCATTAGGCGTCTAAATACAGATAAAATGAAACCAACTACGATCCTACCTATTACATAAATCGCGATTGCCATCAGAATGTTAATCCCCCACGGGATGGCGTAATCGTTTATGTACCTTTCAACATCGCTTGCAGAAAAAAGCGAAAGTTTTTCTTCCATAATATGGTCCTTGTCATGGTTAGTTGATAATTGCTGAAATACGGTAGCAGCTATTTGATTTAAGACCAATATAATATGGGCTCAAACACAGTAAATTTGCTCTAAAGTCTAAGCTACATGGGTATTTAAAAGCGTTAGCATTATACAAAAGTAGAGGAAGTTCATTTGTTTTACTTTAGGATCCACTGTCCTTTCTTGTACATTTTTGCAGCGGTTTGCTGGCCATCTAAGCAAGGCGGGTGTTTGACGGTTTAGTGGCTCTAAATCGACAAGTTTCTATGCCGTATAGGTGGCACACAGGCGCTAGAATGAAAAAACAAAAAATGAACACTTTATATTCGCTTGTCACACGCTTGTCACTCAACAAGCGCATCCTTCAGCACGAAGCTTAAATGCGCTTTGTGTTTTTTTTCCATTTTTTGGAAGTTACCGAGTTATAAGACATTTTTTTTGATGATTTTTTAGCCTCAAAGTTTTAGACTAAAGTCTCATGAAAGTTGACTGTTCACTACGCCTCATCAGTGTGTGTTGAGCAACTTCATGAAGGAGCTTTAGCAAACTATGTCACGTAAAGGATTAACGCATGTTGCTTCTCATAACCCTGTTTTCGGTGGTTTTGTGTTTATTTTTATATTCACTGCGCACCGATAAAGGAAAACATACTAAGTACGCAAGAGCGGACTACCGCCCAGCAGCCCAATCGAAGTCTTCATCCAACGTGTTGAAATCTACTTCGAGAAACTCTTCGCCTTCCGCGGCCTAGAGAGTGAGTCATGTGATTCTTAAATAGGCAGCATGCTGTCGTTTGCGTAAGTTTTTGCATATTTACTTACGCGATGTTGTCGACAGCATTGCAACCTGTATCCACACACGTATTATACGCGTTAAAACTACACATCTGATTTGTTATGCGTATACCAAGAGTTTATTACCCCAACCCAGTCCCGTTAGAACAAGAGTTTGAGTTAACTGAAGACGCCGGTCATCACATCGCGACGGTACTGCGCATAAAGCCCAATCGCCCTATTGTGCTTTTTAATGGCGACGGCAATGAATACAGTGCGCAAATTATTAGCGTTCAAAGAAAAAAAGTGACGGTTGAAGCCGACGCTTGTTTATCGCTAGCGAAAGAGTCCCCGCTTCATTTGCACTTAGGTCAAGGGGTATCTAAAGGCGATAGAATGGATACCGTGCTACAAAAAAGCGTGGAACTTGGCGTATCAGAAATAACGCCCGTCATCACTGAACGCTGTACGGTTAAACTCGACGAGTCGCGCTGGGAAAAGAAAATTCAGCAATGGCAGAAGATCATTATTGGCGCCTGTGAACAAAGCGGTCGCAACATTATTCCCGCGCTCAACGCCCCGGTTAGTCTTAATCAATGGTTGTCGTCTTCAACCAATACCACAAGATTAGTTCTCGCACCTGGCGCAGAGCAAAGCTTGGCAAGACAACCTTATAATGCTCAAGGCTTTCGTTTGCTTATTGGCCCTGAAGGTGGGTTATCTGAAACAGAAATTCATCAGGCAAACGAAAACGGTTATCAGTCGGTAAGTTTGGGCCCACGTATTTTGCGCACCGAGACAGCGGCAATTACAAGCCTAAGTATTCTTCAAGCTCAGCACGGCGACTTCTAAGTCAGTATTTTAGGCAGCTATATAGCAAGCATAGTGCTAGCTCAGTAACTTGAAGAATTCAGGTGTGCCCCCATATATGATTACAATCAGCTGGGCCATCTGAGCCGGCATTTTATCAACATTCAAGGTGAAAACATTATGCAATATACCGTTGGCGTAATTATGGACCCCATCGCGAGCATTAAGCCACATAAAGATACAAGCTTTGCGATGATGCTTGAAGCTCAGCGCCGCGGTGCAAAGGTTGTATATTTTGAATTAAAAGACCTGTATTTAGACAATGGTAAGCCTATGGGTTTAGGTAAAACCGTATCGGTCAAGGATCAAGCTACAGATTTCTACACCATTGAAGACGAGTCGACCTTGCATTTAGGCGACATTGATGTGTTACTCATGCGCAAAGATCCACCCTTTGACAGCGAGTTTTTGTATGCGACTCAGGTGCTGTCGCTTGCGCAGGACGCGGGAGCGCTAGTTGTAAATAACCCTCAAGCGCTTCGCGACTACAACGAGAAGCTGTTTACGTCGTACTTCCCAGAACACATTCCCAATACCTTAGTCACGAACAACCAAGCGCTTATCCGTGAGTTTCACGCCAAGCACCAAGACATTATTTGCAAACCCTTAGACGGTATGGGTGGCGCGTCTATCTTTAGAGTGAAGCCTGATGGCAATAACTTAGGCGTTATTATTGAAACCCTAACCAAGTTAGGCACGCGCTACATGATGGTACAAGAGTACCTTCCAGAGATTAAAGACGGCGATAAGCGCGTACTCATCGTTGATGGTGAAGTCATGCCGTACTGCTTAGCGCGACTGCCTACAAAAGGGGAAACCAGAGGTAACCTAGCCGCTGGCGGTACAGGACGCCCTCAGCCAATCTCAGATTCTGACCGCGCCCTAGCCGAAGCCATCGCGCCAACGCTCAAGGAAAATAACATTTTATTTGTAGGACTTGATGTTATTGGCAGCAAAATTACTGAAATAAACATTACTAGCCCAACTTGCGTAAGAGAAATAGAAGCAGCTTACGATGTTAATATAATGGGTGCGCTGTTTGACGCCATTGAAAAGCGCTTAGCCAGTAAATAAAGTAAGGTTGTATTGGTAACACAGTGCAGTTCGTATCGTAAAAAGCAAATATGAGTGGATAGAGCGCCTTTAGCTTCAATAGTGTAAAGGCCCTCACAGAGCAAAAGATAGTAGATAAAAGACAAACTATGACGGAATTAAAAAGCCTACAAAATCATTTTCTGGTCGCGATGCCTAGTTTGGACGATCCGTATTTTTCTCGCTCACTCATTTATATTTGTGAACACAACGCTGAAGGTGCTATGGGTATTGTAGTAAATCAACCCTCTACCATGAACGTGAAGCAGCTTCTTGAACAGACTGATAAAGAACTCACTGTGTCTGACGACAAAGCAGAGCAAATCGTGCTGGCTGGCGGTCCTGTAAGCCAAGAGCGAGGATTTGTGCTGCACTCGTCGCAAAGAGAGTGGGCATCTAGCTTAAAGCTTGCACCAGGGGTTATGGTGACCACCTCCAAGGACATTTTGACTGCTATTGCCAATGATGAAGGCCCTGAAGACGTTTTGATTGCTTTGGGGTACGCGGGCTGGACAGCCGGTCAGCTTGAGAAGGAAATGCAGGAAAACGCATGGCTCACCATCGAAGCTGACGAAGAAATTCTGTTTAACACGCCTATGCACAAGAAATGGCAAGCAACAGTAAATAAACTCGGTGTGGATGTATGGCAGCTAGCACCGGGAGCGGGACATGCCTGATATAGGAAATCGTACGGTACTTGCGTTTGATTTTGGTACCAAAAGCATTGGCGTGGCGGTAGGTCAGGAAATTACCGGTACGGCTTCCCCTCTTGCAGCGCTGAAGGCACGAGACGGTATTCCTGACTGGACGTTAATAGAAAAGCTTTACGAAGAATGGCAACCGCATATCGTGGTGGTGGGTTTACCGCTTAATATGGATGGTACTGAGCAGGAGATGACTCAACGCGCCCGCAAATTTGCAAACCGTCTACATGGGCGTTTTAAAGTGGCCGTTGACACCTGTGATGAGCGACTGACTACCACAGACGCTAAAGCCATGCTGTTTGAGTTAGGTGGCTATAAGAAACTGACTAAAGATAAGGTTGATAGTGTGTCGGCCTGTGTAATATTCGCTAGCTGGAGCGAGAGTCAGTACGAATAATTGTTAGGGCCTGTTGACCTTTGGTGTACGAATTTTGGTCTAAATGGAAGCCTTTTAATCG
>NZ_JBHNYX010000140.1:0-292 GCF_054960505.1 Alteromonas sp. G4i13
CGCGAGTGGGAAGTTCCCTCCCCGCATGAGCTTGGCAATCTTAAGTGCATCAATCTTATCATTTTTGGTTTTACCAGCATGAATGGCTTTCATGTAAAGCGCATGGCCAAGAATAAAGTCAATATTGTGCTCTTCACAAAAATCAGACACCCAATACCAGCAGTGCATGCATTCAACACCAACAACAATATTGCCCAGATAGGGTTTTAAAAGCGCTAACAGTTTGTCAGGTGAATCATCAATTTTTTCGTGTACGAGAATATTATTTTCATTATCAATAATGCAGACATAG
>NZ_JBHNYX010000141.1:0-282 GCF_054960505.1 Alteromonas sp. G4i13
TCAGTATCGCGGAGTTGAAGTAGATGATCGCGTTGGCAAGCAATCTTGCGCATTCATTCCAGATAGCGATTTCAGACTCGTTTTTGCCACGGAACTGATCACCATTCACCGACGCAATGGCTCGTCTAAGGAAGTGCCATGCTTCTCCCCGGTTCAGGGCACGTTGCACATACTGCCGCAAACTGGCATCGTCGATGTAGTCAAGTAAATATTGCGCTTTAACCAGTCGATTATACTCCGTCAGAGCCTGTAATATTGGGTGTCCAGAAGGGTAACCAGACA
>NZ_JBHNYX010000142.1:0-269 GCF_054960505.1 Alteromonas sp. G4i13
CCTCATCAACACTGGACAGACTAAAACAGCCCGCAGAGTTATTGTTACAGGAGAAACAACACCGGCTGGAAAGTGCACTCAAAGACGTTGCTCTCCATATTGATGAGGGAGACAATCGAAATGTGATCATGAAAAATCGTACCGGTACCCGCTGGCGTCTGCCGACCAAAAGCGCTACATCTCTGGTCAACAATCCCTTTTTTAAGCGAATGCAACCGGTCGGTATCGCGGATGTACTGCGGTATGTAGAGCGCGAAACCGGGTTCATG
>NZ_JBHNYX010000143.1:0-256 GCF_054960505.1 Alteromonas sp. G4i13
CTGGGACACTTTGAAGCGAGAGGAGATGAAGAGAAAGCGGGTATCACTCGTGCTGTTTCGCCCGTTGCGTGGCAAAATATCAACTTAAGCGGAACGTATAACTTCACTAATACTGGGAAATTGCCCAATATTGGCGAAATAACAAGGCCGATAGTGGATGATTAGGCTCCAAGCTGAAAGTAAACCACCTCCGCAGCCATTTATTGGTGTGGTCTACAGAGGATTATGTCTTTTTAGAGGGGAAAATCCCTAGAAC
>NZ_JBHNYX010000144.1:0-242 GCF_054960505.1 Alteromonas sp. G4i13
TCTACCCCTGCTGACTTCTTGATATTCAACAGCAATGAGCTCAGGAAAACACGGAAGGTATATTCTATGCTCTTCCCACTCTACTAAATGGCTAAAGTCACTGTCATAGAGTGAAAGGCTATCAGGCTCTGTACTATTCAAAGGCATTGCTTTAGCAAGTACAGTCGACTTGTAGACCCAAAAAATACCAATATGAGGCAGCTTAGTTTTCATCTTGTATATCTCCAACATGTTGACGTCAC
>NZ_JBHNYX010000145.1:0-233 GCF_054960505.1 Alteromonas sp. G4i13
GTTTTGTCGCCAACAGCAGATTAATGTTCAAACTTACTACACCAGGCGTCGTGATATTCGGTTACAGCGAACAAGCAACAAGTTTGTTCAGGTGAAACGTGAAGTCACGAAGGTTGAATCCTACACCGAAGCAATGGGTGGCGAACTTCTCCTGCAACTTGGAAATGCTCAACTTAGCGTGCCAATCAATATTAACCCTCACTGGATTGCTACCGTGATGAAGGCATTGTCCG
>NZ_JBHNYX010000146.1:0-233 GCF_054960505.1 Alteromonas sp. G4i13
TTTTTGTCGCCAACAGCAGATTAATGTTCAAACTTACTACACCAGGCGTCGTGATATTCGGTTACAGCGAAGAAGCAACAAGTTTGTTCAGGTGAAACGTGAAGTCACGAAGGTTGAATCCTACACCGAAGCAATGGGTGGCGAACTTCTCCTGCAATTTGGAAATGCTCAACTTAGCGTGCCAATCAATATTAACCCTCACTGGATTGCTACCGTGATGAAGGCATTGTCCA
>NZ_JBHNYX010000147.1:0-231 GCF_054960505.1 Alteromonas sp. G4i13
CCAGTTTGCTGTCCCCAAATTGCTTAATGTCTTTCCATCCTTCAGCACCAGAAAGAATGGCCACCACGGTGAGAAAAATCACATCAAGTAGGTCATGCTTCTTATTGATATGAGAGCGTTTATCTTCAAGTGACTCAAAATGGGTAATAAATGACATCTGTGCTAGCCTAAAAAGCTAGATTTGATCACAGATGCGCTAGTTAACGCAAGTCAGAGTATGATCTTGCCCTG
>NZ_JBHNYX010000148.1:0-222 GCF_054960505.1 Alteromonas sp. G4i13
CCTTCCCGAAGGGCGAGTTTAAAATGTCCGTACTCTTTGTTGTGTCACCTTGGTGTAGTACCACTATACCTGCGGTAACACGCCGCGATAACGAACATTTTCAATCTCGCTGCGTGGGTAATAATCTATGCGGATTGGTATTATTACTCTAGTGAAGCTTTTGAACAATATCACTGCCATTAGTCGCAAAAAGAAAAAAGCCAGTAATACAGAATATTACTG
>NZ_JBHNYX010000149.1:0-211 GCF_054960505.1 Alteromonas sp. G4i13
CCCTCAATGCTCGGATCATCGGCTCTAACGAGCATGAATCACACTATATTTATGATCTGCTGCAATCAAACAGCAGCGATGTCAAACCAGATGTGCTCTCGACAGATACGCACGGTGTCAATCATGTTAACTTCGCCTTATTGGATCTATGCAGTTACAGCTTTGCACCTCGATACGCGCAGTTCAATAGTGTCATCAACGATCTGTTTGA
>NZ_JBHNYX010000015.1:0-108992 GCF_054960505.1 Alteromonas sp. G4i13
AGCCCCATCTCAAGGATGGGGCTTCGTTAATCAAGTTACTGCAATTATGACAGTTTACGCAGCGTTTTGACCGCCATCGATTGCTTTAAGCGTTTGAGACGCTGGAACAAGTTCCATATCGAACGTGTATTCGTCTACACGAACTGCTAGCTTGCGCTTTTCGTTATAGTCGTGAAGCTTAGCGGCTTCATCAGCCGTTACTACGCCTTTTTCTTGAAGCTTGTTGAGTGCATGTTCAAAAGAAATGAACGGCACTACAGGCTCTTTGCGAAGTGCTTTTTGCACTTTGCCAAGAAGGTGCGCTACCGCGTGCTTCGCTTTGAACGCTTGCTCGTTGATGTCGTTGCCATCTCCAGGCGTAACGCGAACAAGGTGAGTAAGCTGCTCTTTCACGCTGTTATCTTGCATCGACGCGATAGAAAGCTCACGCACTAGGTCATCGCTGATACCCGCAACACTGTTGGTGTAGGTATTTGTAAGAAGACGCATTAGACCACGTGTCGCCGTGTTCGGGAAATTGTTGATAAAGTTAACAATTGCCTGATCCGCTTGTTGTAAAGACCACTGCATTGCGTATTCGAAATACGGTAGCGCAAGTTTTCTGTCTTCAATGCGCTGCTCGTAGAAACGAATTGCCGCCATTGCACCGTATAGGTAGCTCATTACGTCACCTAGACGTGCTGATAAAAGCTCAGCTTTCTTAAGGTCACCGCCTAGTACTGCAAGTGACAAGTCAGCAAGTGGAGCTAGCTTTGCAGAGATGCTGTTAACACGCTTCTCATACTTGCGAACTTCTGGTAATGCAGATTCGCTCTCGCGTAGGAAAGGAAGGTAGCCCTTACCTAGGCTGCGGAATGCATTTTTAACGCTGAAGCCAACCGTCTTACGAAGTACTTTGTTGAACTCTGCATCCGCTGAACTTTCGTTGCTGTGGATTAGGTCAACCATGTCTTTCAAGTACGGGTGGCAACGCATTGCACCTTGACCGAAGATCATTAGGTTTCGTGTAAGAATGTTTGCACCTTCTACCGTAATCGCGATAGGAAGCGCAGCATAGCCGCCCGCTAACGTATTCTGAGGTCCGCGTTGAATCGCTTTACCTGCCTGGATGTCCATAGCAGAGTTCATCACATCACGACCTAGTTCAGTCATGTGATACTTAGCAATAGCGGTGACTACTGATGGCTTCACGCCTAAGCCTAGACCTTCAGTTGTTAACACACGCATCGCCTCAAGTAAGAACGTCTTACCCGCGATGTCTGCCATTTTCTCTTGAATACCTTCAAAGCGACCAATTGGAAGACCAAACTGCTCACGTACGAATGAATACTCAACCGTGCCTTTAAATGCAGATTGTGCAGTCGCTACGCCCATTGCTGGAAGTGAAATACCACGACCTGCACCTAGACAGCTAACTAGCATCTGCCAACCACGACCAATGTTCTTTTGACCACCAATGATGAAGTCCATAGGAATGAACACATCTTGACCACGAGTAGTACCGTTGTAGAAGCGCACACCCATTGGGTCGTGACGGTTACCTAGTTCAACACCTGGGTGAGACTTAGGTAGAAGAGCACAAGTAATGCCAAGCTCTAGTTTGTCGCCAAGTAGTTGGTCTGGATCGAACACTTTAAACGCAAGACCTAGTACGGTAGCAATTGGTGCAAGTGTAATGTAGCGCTTGTCCCAGCTTACGCGTAAACCAAGCACTTCTTCACCGTTGAATTCGCCTTTAGTCACGATAGCCGCGTCAGGAATAGCACCTGCGTCAGAACCTGCTTCAGGGCTGGTAAGCGCGAAGCACGGAATATCGCGACCGTCTGCTAGACGAGGTAGCCAGTAATCTTGCTGCTCGGTTGTACCGTAGTGCATAAGAAGCTCGCCTGGACCTAATGAGTTAGGGACCATTACGGTTACTGCAATTGCACCGCTTTTCGCTGCGATAGTGGCAACGATAGTAGAGTTTGCATACGGGCTGAACTCAAGACCACCAAATTTCTTTGGAATGATCATCGAGAAGAAACGGTTCTTACCTAGGAAGTCTAAAACGTCCTGAGGAATGTGCTTGCCGTTGCCTAATTCAAAATCATCGATCATGTTCAGCAACTCGGTTACTGGACCGTCCATGAATGCTTGTTCTTCTGCGCTCAGTTTTGCCTGAGGGATATCGCGTAGCGCCTGCATGTCAGGCTTACCCTGATAAATAGAAGATTCAATCCACACGTCGCCTGCATCTAAGGCTTCTTGCTCTGTGATTGAAATTGGGGGTAATACTTTCTTTAAGCTAGTTCTGATACTCATAATAACTCATCCGCTCATCTGACCAGTTGTTTAGGTTAATACTACACCTAATTTAAAAAAGATCAAATTTTGTAAAAATTATCAAATAATCATGTGGTTATATAAACTGTCTGCGTATTTTTTATACGAAAGTGTGATGCAAGGGATTAACATTGCTGATATTTAATGGTCAAAAAACGCTCTGGTTGTTGTGTCACCTTGATGTAGAACCACTATACCTGCGGTAACACGCCGCGATTACGAACATTTTACCTCTCGCTGTGTGGGAAATTATCTATGCGGACTGGTATAAAACCGCTTGTTCGTGTAGCTATCAGTTAACTGTATTCATCTAAACTCTGTTTGTTCGTTTTAATCAGAGGCATTGTCTTTTATAGTGAGCGTTCTTTAACATGGAGAAGTAATTAAAATGCGCCGTCTTTCATCATTTTTCGCTAAGTTCCTTATTGGAAGTGCAGCTATAACAAGCTTGGGTTTTTCTGGACTAGCATCAGCCAACGGATATGCAGTGGCAAATATTGGCTTTGGCAACGTAGATACTGAAATAGATAATGAGTCTGATATTAGCTATTCAGCTGCTTTAGGCTATCAATTTCACCGTCAGTGGTATGTAGAAGGTGGCTATATCTCTTTTATTGATACAGATAACGACGAACAATCAATCTCATCTAAAGGCCCTTATTTGGCGTTACTAGGTAAAGCGAGTAGCCAGAAAGGTGAGCTGTATTATAAATTAGGCGTGGCAAGCGTTGACATTGAGCACGCGTCGATAGATAGCTCTACCTGTGGCCCAGAAGCCGCTGTGTGTGGATACGATGACACAATTATCGCAGGATTAGCTGGGTTAGGCTTCGATTACTACTTAGGCTTACAGTCGATGGTACGCGTGGAATACACCTACTTTGGTGGCAAAGATGATTTTTCTGCGCATATTGTAAATTTAGGTTTTCGCTACAACTTTTAGGTTGTAGTTATTAACTCGCATAGTCGTTTTAAATATAGGCCCTAGATAAATCCAAAAATCGTTTGATTGTGTAAAAATAGATAAATTCTCAACAATGGATTTACAATGAAAAACGAATTAGACAGCAAGTTCTTACTTCAGGTTTTCGACAAGATCCGCCAGCATGGCGCGAAAGAAGATGAACAGTATAAGCTTAATGGGATCACTGCGTTTACAGATCACGATGGCTATACGCTTTACATTGAAGACGTTAATGTGAAGCTGCAGTTCGGCTTTCACAATCAATACCATTTTGACTATGACTCAAAAGAACAATATGAATCGTTTGAGAAAAAGTTGAAGCAAATCGATAAAGAATATTAGTGACCTGATTTCAGTTTGTATTGATAACAAGCAATATGTTTCTTAAGCAGAGAAAGCAAGTATGGGCTCTCTCTGCTTAAGCGCTTCTATTTATCGCAAGGGCACTGTGGGCTGTCTGTCTCAATTAGCCCCACCAAAAACCTTCTGCTACAATGCCGCCCACTTCGGTTCAAAGGATACAGACATTGGCGGCGGCAATTAAAGCTCCTAAATTTAAACTAGCATTTTTAGGCCCTAAGTTTTGGCCTGTATGGTTAGGTGTTTTCGTTCTTTATACGATTACATGGTTGCCTTTACCCGTGATACGCGCTATCGGTGGCGGTACCGGTAAACTTATCGCATTAATTGTTCCTAAACGGGCAAAAGTCGCAAAGCGTAACTTGACGCTCTGGAACCCTACACTTTCCGCCAGTGAAGTAGAGGCGCTTTACAAAGAAAATGTGCGGCGTACAGGCATGGCGCTATTTGAAACTGCTATGGGATGGTGGTGGCCTAGCTGGCGCGTAAAACGAGCCATTGAGATTGAAGGCACTGAGCATGTTGAAGCGGCCCTTGCAAATGGCAAAGGTGTCTTTGGTATGGCACTTCACAATATGAATCTGGAATTTGCCTGTAGAGGTATTGGCTTCTTCCGTCCAAGCATCGCGTTTTATCGCAAACACAACAACCCTCTCGTTGATTACCTTCAGTATCATGGGCGAAACCGCTCGAACAAATACATGATTGATAAGCGCAACGCAAAAGCCTTACTTGCTGCACTTGACGATAAAGAACTTTGTTTGTATTTGCCCGACCAGGATTATGGCCCGAAACAAAGTATCTTTGTGCCATTTGGTGGGGTGAAAGATACCGCGACAACTACAGCAACGCTGATGTTTATTCGACGTAGTCACTCTGAGCCAATGATCATCACGTCGCAATACACCAAACGCGGTTACAAAATTAAAATCTATCCACCGCTTTCTCAGTTAGGCGATATGGAAGACGCTGAAGCACTAACATTACTGAATCAACATGTAGACGCTGCGGTTAAAGAACAGCCAGAAAGCTATTTGTGGATGCACAAGCGATTTAAAACCAGACCGGAAGGTAACCCTGAATCGCTGTATAAATCACTATAGCTGAGTATGAATAAACACCTAGCGATGAAAATTAGATAAATAGAATAATAGGCTTTCCGTTCGAAGGTAGACTAAAATAGAAGAATTATGCTTAAGTTCATACACATAGCATAAGCTGATTTTCGATTAAAAGTGGCTACACATTGGTAAGGTATGGGACAGACAAGTTATTCAAGTTCATCGTTTTGGGCAAAGCAAATTGGCATAGCAGCAGTGCTCGTGATCATTGCTGGCGTACTCATTTACATGCTTCAAACACAGGACCAAGAGCCTGTTCCGCAAGGGCAAGCGGAAGAAAAGTCTGTATCACGTGGGTTAAGTGAGTTCTATCGAGACTTCCGTATGTCTGCTACTGACCCAGCAGAAGATGAGCAGGGAGACTTTGTACTGGATATTGCGGGCGTTGACACTAATTTAGACAACAAGCTTGCACAAATGTCTAGCCAAACACGTCCGGTTGAAAAGAATTGGACCGGCGAACATAAATACCGCACGTTCCAGGAAGGGAACACACTGCGCGAAGCTATTTCGCAATACGCTCAAGCTGAAGGCATGCAGGTGATATGGAACCTGGAGCAAGACTTTGTTATTAAGCACCAGTTTCAATTGGACAACACGGTTGCAGGATCGCTTGCTAAAATTGCCAGTGCCATAGACAGTAGTTTTGAAGGGCAAGTAAAAGCATATTTATGTGCAGAGCAACGCTCGCTGGTGGTGACTGCTCAAGAAACAGAATTTCTCACCACCAACTGTCGTTTGGTTAGAGGTTAAGCTTCATCGCCTAGCCGCTACACGTGCCAAATAGTGCATTCCAGTGAATGGTTACTTGTTCTCGTATGGCATCTAGTTCTTCGCTCCGATCTGCGTACTTGGTATCAGCTAACGTTAAATGGTGGTATTGCTCTCGCAGCTTTAAATACGCCTTTTGCAGTTTGTGCGCAGTGGCGACATCAATAATGTTGCTCTTAGCTGCGGCGTCAAAAATGCGAAGATTGTCAGGATATTCTGTCATGGCAGCCTGTGACTTTGCATTAGCGAGTACAAGATATTGAGCCATGAACTCAATATCGGTAATACCACCTACACACTGCTTTAAGTCTACCTTGTCGTTGGCCTTTGAAAGCAAGTGCTCCCGCATTTTTAAACGCATTTTGCACACATCGTCAGCCAACGTTTTAGCGTTTCTAGATCGAGTTAGTATGGAATTTCTTACCTGCGTGAAGTCATTCAAAAGACGTGGGTCTCCGCAGATGGCTCTTGCACGAACCAGCGCTTGATGTTCCCAAGTCCATGCTTCTTCGGTCTGGTATTTCTCGAAACCATCGATATGGCAACATAACAATCCCGCATTGCCAGAAGGGCGTAGACGCAAGTCGGTTTCGTATAATTGTCCAAACAACGTCTTCGTATTGAGAAGATGCATGATGCGCTGCGCTAACTTAATGTAAAACTGTTGTGCTTCAATAGACTTCTTACCGTCTGTACTTATTCCGCGAGGGGCATTGTGCAAAAACACTAAATCTAAGTCTGAGCCGTAACCTAATTCATACCCGCCTAGTTTTCCATAGCCGATAACGGCAAATCCTTTGTCAGTTCCCTCTAGGTGTGCTGGAACGCCATAGCGCTGTTGCATTTGCATCCAGGCAGCATCTACTACGTTCTCCAATATCACTTCAGCTAGTACCGTAAGCTTATCGCTCACGTTGTTTATAGGTAGTGATTCACTGATGTCGCTGGCGGCTATGCGAAGCTGTTGGCAAAGTTTGAATTGCCTCCATCCATCCATAAGCATTTCAACATCGTCTTGTTCAATACGAAGCATGATTTCACGCAGTTCCAGCTGATATTCCTGCTTGCTGGTATGGATATCGGTATTTTGCTGACCGAGGTATAACGGCGTGAGTAGTTCGTCTAGTAGTAACGGGAAGCGCTTAATTTCTTGAGCAATCCAGTCGCTTCGTTCACATAGCCTTACTAACTGTTTTAGTACATCCGGATTTTCAAGTAGTAAGTCAAGGTAAGTGGTTCGGCCTGTAATCGCTTCTATAACACCGAGTAAACGGTCGAGTACCTGAGGGATGTAGTTTGGATGTTGGTTGATGAGCACATACAAAATTTCGGGAAGCAATTTATTTAACGTGTCTTCACCTTTTTGGCCTATGCGATAATTGCGTTGCTTATCCTTGAAGGCGACAAGAATAGAATATATGCCTTTAATATCGCTGGCAGACAGGTATTCGCCAAAGGTTTCAGTAAACTCATCCTCTTGCAATGCAAGACGCCACGCATCTTGGCAGGCAGTGAAAAGCTGGTCTTCTTCTGAGTGCGTGTCATGAGACTCTTCTACTAACTCGTTGAAATGGGCATGAATACGCGCCATTACAGTATCTAAATGCACTAAAAATTCACTGTAAGAATCAAAACCCATGACTTCAATAAGCGCAGCTTGTTGCCAAGGTAACTCAGGAAGAGTCTGGGTCTGGCGATCTTGTGCTTGTTGAAGCGTGTGTTCTACTTTTCTTAGGAATAGATAGTCACTTTTTAGCTGTTGCGTTACGTCGCGTTCGACTATATCGAGTTCAGTTAATGCATCTAACGTGCGAAGTAATGACTTACTTTGTAATGCTGGCTCTCGTCCTCCGTGAATCAGCTGAAAACTTTGGGCAAAAAACTCCACTTCACGAATGCCACCTGCGCCGAGTTTTATATTGTTACTCAGTCTGCGTCTGCGTATTTCTGTGGCGATCAGCTTTTTCATGTTACGAAGGGCATCTAATGTGGTGAAGTCTAAGTAACGACGGAAAGTAAATGGGTGTAAAATGCTCTTTAACCATTTCACATCTTGCGAATTATCATCGTTAATCACCCGCGCTTTTACCATGGCAAAGCGCTCCCAGTGTCGACCTTGGTCTTGATAATAATCTTCAAGTGCCGCGAAATGCATCACAAGGGGGCCAGAATCGCCGAAGGGGCGTAAACGCATGTCAACGCGGTAGACTTGACCGTCATTAGTCACTTTGTTCAATGCTTGGATTAGTTTTTGCGCGAGTTTGGTAAAAAACTGCTGATGCTCAACGCTTTTTCGACCACCTTGGGTTTCGCCTTTTTCCGGGTACGTAAAAATTAAATCGATATCAGAAGAAAAGTTGAGTTCCTTTCCTCCTAATTTCCCCATACCCAAGATATACATGTGCATGTCTTGGTTATGGCTTTGTGGTTTTCCATAGCGCGCTGCTAAATGTTGATAAAGCCAGTGGTACGCACCGTTAATAAGTACATCAGCTAATGCTGAAACCTGCATAAGTGATATTTCGATGGGTTGCTTGTTCAAAACGTCGAGGAAAGTAATCCGCGCCATCTCTTTATTTCTAAATTCCCTCAACACTTGCAGTAAGTCATCTTCGCTAGCAACGGTGTGCAATTCATTGTCTAGGTTTGCGAGATAGTCAGATGACATGGTATTGCCAAGAGATTGAAGCGTTTCACTTTTCTCAAGGGGTTGATAATGCTCAACGATGCGAGAAACAAATGAAGGATTTTGAATCAATGTCTCAGCCAAGAAAGAGGAGCGCGTGAAGGAGAGCATTAGTTTTTCACAATGAGCCTCAATTACGGCTCTGTCACTTTCGCTAATTGCTGGCGCTGTTAACAACTGCTGCCAAAATTTTTCGGCAAGTTTTACGTTTGTCATGCTATTTTCGTTGTCTGTTGGCATAATGCTCGCGTCTTATGAGATATCGCTCGTGTTTTACGGTTGAATACTCACAATTGCATTGCAAGTACTCAAAACAAGGTCTGCTAAGTGCGCTAACGTGCAGCTCTGCATTCAATGTGGTTAAGTGCCTGCTAACCCAGGGTGTGATCTACAGGTCATTTAGCCCTAACTAAAATAAATCTGAACAAGTTCGATGTCATCGTTGTACAAGTTTGTATTAGATGAACGCTATTCAATTAGCCATCACTGATTTTTCGAAACTACATCAAAAACTAATCAGAAGAACTTTGTGTGTTCAAGGAGCAAAGATAACGTGGAAGCCTTAGTAAAACTAGTACCTCTAACGCAAGAACTGCTGATATATCTCGCTATGGATGTCGCAATTGCGTTAGTACTGCTAATGATTATGAAGTGGCTGACAGGCGCATTTAGGAAATACTCGGTAACAGAAGAACTGGGTGTTAAAGATAATTTCGCATTTGGGATAAGCATTGCGGGAGGCATGCTGTCGTTGTGCATAGTATTGAGCTCGGTTGTTGGCCGTCATATTGGCGTGGGTTATAAAGAAGCGGCGATTGGAATGGTAACTTTCGGCATTGTGGGCATTATATTGGTGAAGTTCGGACGCTTCGCTCACGATAAGTTAGTACTTAATAAAGTTGATACGCATGCGATGATTGCCGAAAGGAGTGTGAGTGTGGCGCTGGTTGATGCGGCTAGTTTGGTGGCAAGCGCAATTGTTTTACGCAATATTATGGTGTGGGTTGATGGCAGCGACATGAACGCAATCATTGCTATTGTGACCGGCTTTACCGTGGTTCTGACCATGTTGCTTGTTATGACGCGTATTTTAGAGTTTAGATATGCTAGAGATAATCAAAACGACTCATTTCAAGGGGCGCTAGAGAAGGGGCAGTTAGCACTCGCTATCGAGCACACTGGTAATTTACTTGGAACTGCTATGATTGTGTCGGCAGCGAAGAATTTACTCATTTATAACCCATCAGGCTACGTGAGCAATATAACAGGTTGGCTGGTTGTTAGTGTTGGCCTAGCAATCGCACTTCATATTTTGGTACTAGCGAGCAAAAAAATTATTTTATTTGGCATGAATTTCCGGCAGGAAGTCGACCAACAGCATAACGTTGGTGTAGCTGCACTTGGGTTTACCCTTAGCATAGGAAACGCCATGATCATTAACGGTGTCTTAGGCGGGTAGGGGAATACTCTTTTCTGGATAACGAACCTAACTCAACCCAATGTCTTAATCTTCAAATTGGGTTTTCATACACATTAGCTCATTGAGTTGCCCTTTACGAATAATCCCGTTTTTTTGAGGGCGGCTCATTCTCTTTACCTCATATTCAAGCTTTGAGGCATGTGACTTGTCAGTCATTTCGAATATGGCTTTAAAGGTCAGTGGTGCCTTACCTTTTAAGGCCTTGGCGCCCCCTTTTAACTCTCCTCGGTGTTGCGCTATGCGGCGCTTGGGGTTAGTGGTAATTCCTGTGTAGAGTTGGCCAAGCTTATTTTCAACTAAGTAGAGATACCACGTAGCTTTTGTTCTTCCCTGGTGGGTATTGCCTTCGTTGGCTGGTATACTTTGTGCCAATGTAATTCAATGTATAGAAATTTCTCGTAGCTTTATATTAGCAGAATTAACTAGTGCTTGTTGACCTTTGCTGTACAACATAGATCAACCAGCCCTTAGGACTCGGCGTGAATATATTACTTCGATAATCGCGCGATGTTGGTTACCATATATACGAGAATAAGCGCGCTGTTTCGAATTCACGTGTTCGCACTCATGTTTTCGAACTCACATTTTTAATGGAAAAACGGTAAATTGCATGTACGAAAGTTATTATGGACTTAACTCGAAACCGTTTCAGTTAACCCCAGATCCAGAATTTTTCTTCGCAAGTAAATGGCACAAACGCGCCATGTCTTATCTACAGTATGGACTTTCTCAAGCTGAAGGGTTCATTGTTATTACCGGCGGAATTGGAACCGGGAAAACTACCGTAGCAAACAGCTTGCTTGAAGAAATTGAAGACGACATTGCGGCAGCTCAAATAGTTACGCCAAAGCTGTCGCCAGACGAACTGGTAAAAATGGTCGCGTCTAAATTTGATATCCCCACGGAAGGTCGCTCAAAAGCCGATATTTTAAAAGCGCTTGAAATTTTCTTATACGATCTAAACAAAGCGGGTCGCCGCGCCTTACTATTGGTTGATGAAGCGCAAAACCTTCCGTTAGAGACCATTGAAGAATTAAGAATGCTGAGTAACTTTCAGCTGAACGGCAAACCGTTGATTCAAAGCTTTTTGCTGGGGCAAGAAGAACTGCAGCCTATTTTACGCGCACCGAATATGGAGCAGTTTAGGCAACGTATTGTAGCGTCTTGCCATCTCGCTCCGCTTTCATTGGAAGAGTGCAAAGAATACATTGAGTACCGATTGCACCACGCGGGATGGAACGGCTCACAGTTATTCAGTGAAGAGGCGTTTGAACGAATTCACATGTTCTCTCGGGGCATTCCTCGAAAAATTAATACCCTTATGGACAGGGTAATGCTTTATGGCTTTTTAGAAGAACTAGAGAGCTTGGACGCGGACGCGGTAAACGAAGTAATTGAAGAAGTGAAAGCCGAAATGTTTGAGCCTGACAAAACGGGCGCAGAAGTGACGGAGCATATGGGCTTTGCTGACCACCCTGAAAGCCAAACTATCATGACACCTAAAGGCAATGTTATTCGCGACACCAAATACTACTTGGATATGTTAGCTGAATTAGTTGATGCTTTAGATGACGCCATTTCACAAAAAGTGAAAATGACGCAATACGTCGATAAGCTTATGAAAAAGAAGTTCAAAACGTATGTTCGACTTAAGAGTGATGATAAGAAAGAGTGATACTTTCTTTGTAGCCACCATCATTTGATAAACAAAAAAAGCGCCTTTTTACTAACGTAAAATCGGGCGCTTTTTTTTGAGTTTAGTTGACTAGTACTGCCTACAAACTACAACCGGTAGATTGAAAAATTCAGTGAATTAGTCATAGGTGTAGGTAATAGATGCGCTTAAGCGTCTGTCGGTATAGTTGTTACCAAACTGAGATATGCCTGTATTCAAATCTCCCTCTTGCTTGAGGTACCTTGCATCAATACTTGCTTTTAACCGGCGACCGAACTCTCTTTCTAAACCAATGGATGCATTCCAGTTGTCGCTTTCGCCTCTGAATACGTCTTCTGCACCCTGACCTGTGATATTGGCGTAGTTAATACTGCTAGTTATGTTGGTATAGCTACCAATTTTATAGGCTACGTTTGTACCGAAAGAGTAGGTGCGTCTTAGTCTATCTTCGTCTAAGTAATCATCTTCGGCATATCGCCAAGAAAAAGCGAGGGTAATTCTAGAAAAGTCATAACCTGCTTGAAAATTTGCACTTTTTCGCAGAATGATGTTGTCATCAAACTCTAGATTTTGTGAAGTAAGCTGCACCAATTGCTCTCCCGCGGAGGGTGTATAACTTAAGCTATTGGGCTGAAAACAGTCAGCAATGGATGTCGATGAAGCTGGGCAAACAAATACGCCTAAGTTCTCTGGATCAGCTAACAAGCGAGAAGTGTTTGTAACGTCTTCTGAATAGCTGAATGAGGTGCGTAAGTATTTGGAGTTGTATCCAATACTCGCTGATGCCGATTCACCATAAAAACGACGCCCGTAAGTAGCAGCAACCCGTGTACGAGTGCTCAGTGCCCATTGCATATCAACACCTACGAATGTTTCACCATCGTCTTCTTCTAGATCGGAATCGCTCTTATTGGCCGTTAATGATATATAGCGATTCTCAGCTTGACGGTAAGTTAATCCCACCCCATAAGAATTAAACTCTCTTACTAAACTGTTCGTGTCATCTCTGTCTGAAATTTGGTTAGCTTCGTGCCTTGCAGTTAAACGAATGGCCCAGTCGCCATAAATTCGAGTATCTATATAACCGTCACCAGTTCTCGATTCAAAGTCACCATTGTTTGCTTGACCTCGCTCAGTATTCTGATAAGTGCCCGTTACTGACCAAATGAAATACTCGGCTTCATCACCGTTTATTAACTTGCCGCTCAGTTGATAACTATCATTATCGAGAGCATTGCTGTTAGTTAAAGACCGTTCTGAAGCTGTATCTGAGTAGGAGGCTGTGCCTTGTCCTCTTACCCAGTCGCCTTGGTCAAGTGTCAGCGTTGATGAGAGTCTGTTGGAGCGTGTTTTTGCCAAGCTGTCAGAATTAGCAATAAAATCTGTTACCAGAAAATTTGAAGCATTAGTATTCTGATAGCTCAATGCCCCAGCGGCTTGAAAAGATAATAAATTTTCAAGAGGTTCCCACTGAGCAGAATAGCTGTACTCTGCGTAATCTTGGCGCTGGCTAGCATCGTCGTTATCGCGTTCCAGATGGGTGTATGTACCGGACCATAACCCTTGAAATGTTCTTGTTTGATAAGTAGCGTTTACTTTTGGTGCCACAGTCACTGTTGTAAGTGAACGGTTTCCATTTTCCTCAGTATCGACACTTTGGTAGATGGTTTCGGCTGTGGCAACAGCATTCACGTCAAGCTTTGCAAAAGCAGGTAGACTTGTTGCGACGGCTGCAGCAACAAGTGTCGGCTTTATTATTCTTCTTTTAGGCATTGTATCGCGCCTATTCGCTGCGCTCTGAGTAATAATACCCATAATATCCGCTTCCATCGGTGTCGTTATGTACAGACTTGTTCACTACAAATCCTATGGCCATCTCTGGGTTCAATCGCTCCACAGACATTTTAATATCGCCTATCTTCGCTTTGCCCTCTTCTACGACAACAACCGCTTGGCCAGCGAAATTAGCGAGAATAGCACTCTCGTTTATACCAATGAGAGGAGGCGTATCAAAAATAACTATTCGATCTGGGTATCTATTTGCAAATTCATTAACAGTGTCATGCATTTTCTGGCTTGCTAGCAGTTCGGTAGACAAATGGTGCGATTTTCCAGCAGGAATAATTTTCAGCTTATCGATGTTGGTTGGGTACAGCACATCTGAAATATCGTCAACGTCCCCGGTCAAGTATTCCATTAGCCCTTTACGACGCTCTAACCCTAAAGTGTTTAATACATTAGGCTTAAGTACGTCGGCGTCCACAAGAAGTACGGTTTTATCCTGCTCCGATGCGATACTCATCGCCAGGTTGGTTGCAGTGAATGTCTTCCCTTCAGAAGGGCGACTACTGGTAACCATAATAATGTTCGGGTTGTGAAGGGTTTTCGCTAGTGAACCAAAAGCATTTGCTAAAAGCTTACGCTTTATTTCTCGGTACTCTTCATTAATTTGTTTTCTCTCACCGTTAAGCGAAATATGTCCGTTCTTATCAAGTCGCACGAAATCAATAACAAACTCGTCAAGTGGAGTTTTTTTATTGATAAATTCCTTTTCTTCAGCAATTACGGTTTCAACAGGAAGCTCTGCGGGTGCAGGTTTGTCAATTGATACCTTCGACTCTTCAGGCGCGTTTGAATGACTAGCGTCTTCAATTTTTTCTGTAGACGAAGTCTTATGACTTGCTGCTTTCGCCTCTTTTTGTTTTTGAAGTGCCTTCTCAATTGTATTTTTCATTAAAGAAGCCCTCCAAACAAATCTATATTCATAATTTCAGCGGCGACCAAGGCGCCGTACATTGCCAAAATAGTACCACTGGAAAGCAGAAACACTAAAAGACGGTTTCTGTTTGTTTTATTTATTTGCTCAATGTTCAAGTGGGTTACAGTACCCCATATAGGATAATCTGACACATTGAGTAACTGCTTAGGCCTAATCAAAATAGGATTAAGTTGGCTTATAAGAAATGCGATGCCAATTCCTGTACCGAAACCCAAAATTAACACTGCAGTGTAAAAAATTAGCCTGTTGGGGCCTGAAGGGCGCTTGGGAAGAAGCGGGGGCTCTATAATTCTGAATTGAAGGTCTTCTGCTGACACATCAGCTCTTCGAGATAAGTCTGCTGATTCTTTTCGTGACAAAAGTTCTTCATATTTTCGTTTTGTAACATCGTAATCTCTATTCAATGCAGAGGATTCTGCTTCAATCTGAGGAATCAGGTCTACTTTACTTTCGAGTTCTGCAATTTTTCTTTGCAAATCACTATCTTTAACACGAAGGGATGCAATTTGGCTCTCTAGACGGCTGGCTTCGAGCTTAATCTCTCGGTTCAGTTCCGTTAAAGGTTGAGTATTATTACTTTCATCAGCGTTTAGGAAGGCATCTATCTCTTTTTGTCTAGACTTCTCAAGACTTTCTAATAAAGCTCGTGATTCAACGACGTCAGGGTGAAGATCTGTAAATCGAAGAGATAGTCTATCTAGTTCTTCCTCTAGCGCTTTTATTCTTTCGTCATATCGTGTCTGTAAAACTGAGTCATTCTGATTGGTAACACTAAAACTGTCAGCTCGTTTTACATTGCCGATTTGATTTTTAAGTGAATCAACTTGTTGCTGAGTTTGCCTTATCTGCAATCGAGTAGCTTCAAGTTCATTATTTAAAGTCTGTAGGTTTGAATAATATGTCCCCGCTAGCGGGAGAATATCATTATATTGTCTCTTAAAATTAGCCAGGCGCTGTTCCGATTCTGAGAGTCTCGATTCATACTCCGCAATTTGTTCATCTAAAAACCTACCAGCGGTGTCTGTATCCTTCCTGTTATTACCCAGTGCGCCTTCGACAAATAAGTCTAGCGTTTCTTGAACCACACGTTGAGCTGTGTTGGGAGATTGGTTGGAATACGTTATATTGTAAATATTATCTCTACCAGTTTTATTCAGCTGTATACTACTGGATAACCTGTTAACCAAGTCATCAAACTCATCTTCATTTTGCGTCGTTATATCAAGGTCACTTTCTCGAGCAATTTTCTCTACATTACTTCTACTGAGTAATGTTTTGGCCATCATTTGAATCTCTTGGTCAGGATTAGTCTGAATTGCTAATCCTTTCAGTAATGGCTGTAAAACCGAGCGAGTATCTACGAACACTTGGGCTTTTGAAGAGTAGACATCGGGAAGGCTGGCAACATATAAAAAGCCAATAGGGCAGATAAGCCATGAAAAAATAATCACGTAACGCTTTTTAATCCAAACTCCCTTGATGTAATCAAGAATTTGGATTAGCGTTTGTTGTAAGTCCTGCATTTTATTATGTGTTCCGTTTACTGCTTTACAACTAGAACCAAGCTTCTGGAATAATTACAATATCACCAGGTAGCATATCTACATTTTTTGAGATATCACCATCTCTAATCAAATCGTCAATGTTTATTTCGAACGTTTTTTGTTTTCCGGCGATTACTCGAACCAGTTTCGCGTTATTTCCGTCTGCAAATTCCGTTAAACCACCTACGGCTATCATTAAATCCAGTAACGTCATGTGCTCGGAGTAACTTACCGCACTTGGATTTGTGGCTTCACCAATCACGCGAACCTGTTCACTCAAAGGTCCAGTGAAGTTGTTCACACTTACCGTCACTCTCGGGTTGTTTATGTAGGTAGAAAGCTGTTCTTCTATTTCCCTTGCAAGCATTGTTGGCGTTCTACCAGCCACATCAATATCTTCCACTAGAGAAGTGGTCACCTTTCCGTCCGGTCGAACAATAAAATTGCCAGAAACCTCTGGGTTTCTCCAAACAAAAATAGTTAGGGAATCACCTGGGCCAATTAAATATTGGTAATCATTAACATTGGTAGTTAGTGAAGGTCGGGTAGTTGCTTCAGGCAGAGTGCCAGTGTTACTGCAACCATTAAGACCGATAAGTAAAAGTGGAGCACAGCACGTTATTAGTTTTTTAAAGCGGAACATAAGAGATCATCCTACACTCATTATGGTTAATTTATGGCTTTTGCCGTTTACCCTACGGTAAATGTCACTATAATGCCAATAACAATTGTAGTCTATTGGAATAAATCCCTTTATGATGGGAAAAACGCCGCAGTTTTAGGGGGCCAGGGGTGGCAGTAAACAAGCGCAATCAAAATAAACGCTCAAATATACTAGTAATAACAGAAGCGTTGCTCATTGCTTACATGGGCTATATTTCTCACTTTATCCTTACGCAAATTGGAATGTCGCCGAATGTGGCGGTGGAAAAACTGATAATCAACGTAGGAATGCTTACAGTTTCAATATTGTTGTGTTCGTTATCCGTTGGGTTGTATGAAGCGAAGTTAAGAGAAACTTTCCGGGGTATCATCCGTCGCATATTCGTAAGCGTGGGACTGAGTTATTTTTTAGTCGAAGTGCTAAGTCGAGCATTTTTTGATGACTTGGTTATGGATTCTTATTTCCTGCCGGCATCAGTTTGTTCAATTATTATAACCTTAGTTGTTTTCAGGTATTTCACAAACCGTCTTGGCTTGTTAGGCCTAGGGAAAGTGCGCATATTAGTCCTTGGGGCAGGGGAGAGAGCTTCAATTATTGAAAAGCGTATGCGCAGAGATGTGGATAGAATTGGGTTTGAGCTTGTAGGGTTCATCCCCATTCCAGGAGACAATCGCGAAGACGGAATTCGAAAAGAGAAGATTATTCATCTTAAGGTAGACGAGAGTTTTCAGCAGTTCATTACAGATAATGAAATAGAAGAAATAGTTATTGCTTGCGACCAACGTCGTGGAACGCTTCCTGTAGAAGTGCTTTTTGACTGCAGGCTGAGAGGGATTGAAGTTACCGAGCTTTTAGATTTCATGGAGCGAGAAACAGGGCAAATAGTGGTAAACCTGATGTACCCGAGTTGGGTCATTTATTCTAATGGATTCCAAAGCCAGAATTATTTGCGAGACGCGCTAGATTACACCCTCAACGCGTTCCTAGCGTTCATCATATTCCTCTTTGTTTGGCCAATTATGCTGATTACCGCGTTCATTATTTATTGCGATGATGGCAGACGTACAGGTGTGTCCGTTTTCTATAAGCAAGAGCGAGTGGGGTTAAACGGAAAGCTTTTCAAAATAATTAAATTCAGAAGTATGCGACCTGATGCCGAAAAAGATGGCGCTAAATGGGCAAGCAAGAATGATGATCGCGTTACTCGTATTGGCCACTTTATTAGAAAGTACCGCGTAGACGAATTACCACAGCTTTTGAATGTGTTTAGAGGTGAAATGGCATTTATCGGACCTCGCCCAGAAAGACCGCAATTTGTAGAGCAGCTTGTACGTGAAGTGCCCTATTACAATCAGCGTCATAACGTTAAACCAGGTTTAGCTGGCTGGGCACAGCTTAATTACCCTTATGGCGCCAGCGTTGAAGATTCAATGGAAAAGCTGAAGTTCGATCTTTATTACGTAAAACACCAAAGTTTGCTGTTAGATATTTTGATACTCATCCGTACGGTTGAAATTGTACTGTTTGGCAAAGGGCGATAATCATGAAGCTAGATAATCGACTTAATGCCATGACAGTAGATGTGGAAGACTACTTTCAAGTTTCTGCCTTTGAAGGCGTAGTAGACAAAAGCGACTGGGACTCTATAGGCTTGAGAGTGGGAGATAATACCCATCGCCTTCTAGATTTGTTTGCTGAAAATGACGTTAAATCGACATTTTTTACGTTAGGCTGGGTGGCGCAGCGCTGCCCAGATGTTATCAAACGGATAGTAAGTGAAGGTCACGAGCTAGCGAGTCATGGACTAGCGCATCAGCGCGCTACAACGATGACCGAGCAAGAGCTTTTCAATGATATTAAGCAAAGTAAAGATATTCTTGAAGATATAGGCGGTGTGGCGTTAAAAGGCTATAGAGCGCCGAGTTTTTCTATCAATGACTCGAACACGTGGGCGTACGATATTTTAAAGGAGCTCGGCTTTGTTTATTCTTCTAGTACTTATCCAATCAACCACGATCTCTATGGTGTACCAGATTGGCCTCGCTTTAAATACAAACGTGAGAATGGTCTGATAGAGATTCCAATACCAACAGTTCGCAAGAAAGGAACAAATATTGGGATTGGTGGTGGCGGTTATTTTCGTCTTTATCCTTATTGGTTATCTAAACGCCGTATCTCTGAGTTCATGCAATCTGAAAGTGCGCCATATAGTTTCTATTTTCATCCCTGGGAAATAGACGCGGATCAACCAAAATTTAGTTCTGCACCTTGGAAGTCTAAAGCTCGTCACTACATCAACTTGTCAAGAATGGAAGGCAAAGTAGAAAAGCTACTTAAAGACTTTAACTGGGTAACAATGCAGCAAGCTTACGAGATAAAATAAACGAACCGCGTTTTAAAAAAAGAGCAAGGATAAACTCATGAGTAACAGTGAAGCTCTCGATGCCAGCGTTGACGGAAGGGATATGTCTTTCAAAGTGAATAAAACGTTTTATTTTAGCTGCTTTGTACTACTGTCTTTGTGGGTTGTTTTTTGTTGGAAAGGCCTCTCCACTGTTATTCAAATTTGGTACGTGAATGAAATCTTCAACCATGGCTTTTTTATTGTACCTGGAGCTTTCTACCTTATTTATTTAAAGCGACGAGTACTTTTTACACAGCCAATAAAGCCAGCTCCATTAGCATTTATATTCATAATTCCTACACTTTTCCTTTATGTGATCGGTATTGTTGGCGATGTTCAACTTTTTTTACATGCAGCTACCTTTGCATTGTTACCTTTACTCATGTGGCTGATGCTTGGGACTCAGGCGGCGAGAACAATTCTATTCCCACTTATTTTTATGTTGTTTAGTGTTCCTGTAGGAGAGCAACTCGTACCTTATCTTCAAGAAATTGCTGCAGACGGAGCCGTAGCGCTACTGCGCTTAACAGGTGTTCCACTATTTCGAAGCGGTTTATATATAGAAATTCCTCAAGGGCGGTTCTTAGTAGCGGAAGCATGCTCTGGCGTAAGCTTTTTTATCGCAAGCTTTGTAATAGGTAGCTTATACGCTTACTTGAACTTGGTGACTAAAACACGAAGAGCTTTATTTGTAGCGACCTCTTTAATCTTTCCTATATTAGCGAATATCGTTCGAGTTTATGGCATTATTTTAATAGCTTACTGGACTGATATGGAGCATGCAGCAGGAGCTGACCATCTTATATACGGTTGGTTTTTCTTTGCTTTTGTAATCGTATGCCTCTTAGGCATAGGTGAACTTATGAGAGAGGAAAAAACACAATTAGAAGAAGGTCTACCTCCTATGAATGAGAAAGTGCGAGTTTCTCTATTCGTTGTTATTACATGTTGTGCACTAATAATTGTTTTCTTTGGCCTGTACAACCTTATACAAGTGCAAAACAAAGATAGTGAACATGTCATGGTCAATTTATCAGCATTGTCGGATGACTCTTGTAATCAGTTTGGTAAGTTTGCGGTATTAAACAATCCTACATTTGAGAAACAAGTAGCATTAAAGCATAGCAATTGTAATTCAAGTATCTTAGTTGCTTATTTCAATGAAGAGAATAGTGAGCTTGCGAGCTACTTGAATCGTGACTTCGATCCTTCAAAGTATTCGTTAGAAGAATCGTTTAGTCTTCCTTTAAAGCAATACAGTGTTTCTGTATCGAATGTTGTGAGCCCTTCTGGAGAAAAGCTGACAATCTACAAATGGTATGTAGTTGATTCGAGAGTTTATTCAACTCAGGAAAGATTAAAGCTTCAACAAATTATAAACAAATTGCTTTTCAGGCCACATAGGGGAGAAATTTGGTTGTTTGCAACGGCAAACTCAGACAGTTTTGCTGCGAAAAAACTCCCAAGCCTCATAGAGTACTCGGTTAAACGTAAACTTACAAAACAGCGGAATTCGGAGCTTGTATCATGGGAGTAGACAGCCTTTCAACACTGATTCATTTCTTTGTAATGATGATGATAATAGTTTTTTATATGAAGCTTGAAAAAAAAAGTAGTACTACAAAGACAAGTAAAAACGAAAATAAAGAAAAAAAATAATAAGAGACTAGTTGATGGTTACAGATATTTTCATGAGCTTAATTTTATTAGCTCTGATGTTTTATTCTTTTACTCGGCCGCATGTAGCCGCCTGTTTGGCAGTGTGGATAAACCTTGTTAAACCTCAGAACACTTCTTTTGCCTTCTTGGCCGGGCAGCCACTTTCTTTAATTACTACGGCATTATTCTTTTTAGTTTTAATTTTTAATTTCAATAAGCTGCGTGTTCCCAAAAGTAAATCATATCACTTTATTATGATAGGTTTTATGGTTTGGGTAACGGTAGCTTCATTTCTCGGTGAATATCAAAACGTCGTCTGGATTAAGTACGACTTTGTAATAAAAACACTTATTTTTGCTTACTTTATTCCTTTTACTTTAACTAAAAGAACTCATGTAGAGATGTTTCTTTGGATCTGTGTTGCTTCTTTTGGGTTATTCCTTTTCATGGCTGGGATAAAAACCTTATTAGGGGGGGGAGGTTACGGGGTTTCACTTATCGGAATCGGTGGGTTTATGTATTCAGAAGGCTCTACACTGGCAACGCTAGCAGTGTGCCTAATACCTTTGTTTGTTGCTTTAAAGTCATCCTCAAAAATTGCACAGTCATGGAGTGCTTTTCGCTGGCTAACTTTAGCTTATTCTGCTCTATCTTTACTCACGGTTGTTGGAACTCAAGCTAGAACGGGGCTAGTAGCGTTAGCTGCGTATATAGGATTACTTCTGAAAAAGCACAAGATAAACTTTAAAGTGTTTCTGGCTATATGTATGATTCCTTTGCTTATTTATGCAATTGCGCCCAAGTCTTGGTTTCATCGCATGTCGTCTATTGAAGACGCTACTACATCTGAAAAGTCAGCGATAGGTCGAATTGTAGTGTGGAGATGGACATTGGACTATGTTTCTGAAAGGCCTCTTTTTGGAGGAGGCTTTTACAGCTACAACGCGAATGCTGGTATTTTACACCACTATCAGCAAGGGGATGAAGTAGAAATAAAGCAGCAAGGGGGCAAAGCATTCCATAATATATTCTTTGAAGTGCTTGGCGAGACCGGTTACGGGGGTCTATTTCTATTTCTGTCAATTTTATTGCATACAATTTTGCTCAACAGAAGGACTATTAAGCGGTTGGGTGGAGAAGTTGGGGTCATTGGCGGTGCATTAAGCCATTCTTTAATTATTTATTGTGTCGGTGGTCTCTTCATTGGCGTAGCGTTTTATCCATGGATCTATTATCTATATGGAGTCTCTCTAGCTCTAAGTACAGTAGAAGAGTCGTAAATGAATTACCTAACTTCAATAAGAGGAATCGCTGCATTCTTTGTCGTTCTCTATCATATAAAGCATTGGTTGGTAGCTTACAATGTTCCGCAGTTTATTAGTATATTCTTTGAAAAGGGCTACTTAGCGGTAGATTTCTTTTTTCTACTGAGTGGTTTCATTATTTCTTTCAACTATATGAAACACTTTTTGGGTGATGACAGTTGGCAGGCTAAAAAAGTCTTTATAATTAAACGAATAGCTAGAATTTATCCGCTACACGTTTTTGTTCTTTTGATCTATCTTAGCATTCCTCTTGCATTATATTTAACAGGTAGGGCATTACCCGAAGGGGCATTTACCGCTGAAAGCTTCTTCATCAAACTGATGCTTTTAGATCTGTGGATTATAAGCACCGATTTTTGGTCAATGTGGAATACACCGTCATGGACAATCAGCGGAGAGTTTTTTGCTTATTTGGCTTTTGCATTTACTGCTGGTTTTATTGCAAAGTTCCGACGCTACGCAGTTATTGCCTTATTAGTTTCGCTAAGCATCACAGCTGTTGCCTACACGGTAATTGGAGCTCGCTCATTGGGCGACAATATAGGCGACCTAGGCCTCCTTCGTTGCGTTTCTGGTTTCTTCAACGGAATGTGCCTTTATATCATCTATAACAGATTGAAAGATAAAGAGATGTCTTTTGGAAACTGGCTTTTTTGTATCTCCTTCTTGTTTTTCTATGGATTAATTCTTACTACTACCGCCAATCATTTTTACGCGCCTGGGTTATTCTTTTGTATGCTTTTAGGACTTCTTTTGTCTAAAGGGCCAATTCACAGGCTGCTTGAGCTTAAACCTTTTATATGGCTTGGTGACATATCTTACTCCGTCTATTTAAGTCATACCTTTTTACTCAATTGGTTTGTCATGCTATCTATGGAAGACAGTCAAAATGCATCCATTTTTAATATTTTCGCTTATATCGCAATAGTGCTAATTTTTTCTACAATGTGTTATCGGCTTGTTGAAGTCCCTGGGCGTCGTTTGATTTCACGAAAATTTGCTACTAAGGGTACTTAAATGGGTGAAAGACTAAAACCAGTAAATACTTCTATGCGATACAGAATCGGAGTTGATGCTCGATTTGTTTTACGCCCACTAAGGGGTATGCCTCAATATGTATATATGCTTTGCCAGTGCTTGCCGAAGGTGATGCCAAATGTCGATTTTTACTTTTTCATTAATCGGCAGTTTGAATACAATGATGAGATTTCACACTACGAACAACGTTTAAATCGTTTTTCTAAATTTCCGAACGTAACTTTAGTTAATATCGACGCTGAGACAGAGATGCTTTGGGAGCAGTGGTTGTTACCCACGCAACTAAAAAAATACAAAATCAACCTTCTTCACATGCCAGGTAATAGAGTTTGTTTGCTGTCTCGCGTTAAACAAATAACCACAACTCATGATTTAATGGAGTGGCATTCTCTTAATATTTTTCGATACTATAAAGGCCGAACTTTAAAAGAGAATTTTTATTTTATAAGACAGAAGGCGTATTTGTGGGCAGTGTATAGGTTAGGTTTAGTTTTTTCTGACCATATTTTGACCATATCAAATTATTCGAAGGGCGATATCACGAGTACTTTTCCTACATTAAAGGGCAAAGTTTCTTATGTTTACCATGGTATTCCTAAAGGCTTCGAGCCACCTGCGAATCCAGTTTTGAAGAAAGGCGTTCTCATGCTTGGCGGCGACAGTCATCAGAAGAATCCAGAGAACATGTTAAAAGCATGGGCGCAGTTACCTAAAGAGTTGAAGAAAGCACATCCTCTCACTATTTTAGGGTTTGTTGGAGGGGAAGACTCTATCATTTCCAAAACCATTCGAGCATTGGGAATTGAAAATGACATTGTTATAAAAGGCTGGGTTACCGAAGACGAGCTTATTCAAGCAATGCAAACTTCAAAGGTGTTTATTTTTGCATCGCGCGAAGAAGGCTTTGGGTTTCCTCTTGTTCAATCAATGGCTTCTGGAACACCAGTAGTAACTTCTGAAGCTGACGTGCTCATAGAGATTGGACAGGATGCGGTTTGTAGTGCAAAAGCTGAAGACTTTTTAGCGCTGAGTTGTGCAGTTCAAAGCCTCCTCACAGACGAACAGCTCTACAATAAAAAAGTACAAAAAGGCTTAATGATTTCTTCCAAGTTTACTTGGGAGCATACCGCCGAACATATTGCGTCTACATATTTGACATTATTGAAATGAATGTAAAAAAAGGAATGTATTTCTTGTTTTCCAAGTTGGTGGAACCTTTGCGATGGCGTTTTGAACTGTATTTTGCTGAAAAATTTGATCTTTATGGATCACTTTCATTTTATCTAAAGCAAAAGTTCTCAAGGAAAAAGAATTTAAAAACTGCGTCTGTCGCTTATATTTATGCAAACAAAAGAAACGTTGGGGACTATATTTCCCATCTTGGTTTAAAAGAAATAGTGGGTAAAGACGGCCCCGACCTCTTTTGTTCTCCTGTATGGTTAAAAGAGTTTAAAGCGCACATTGACCACTTAAAACAGCATAACCCAAATGTGCTGCTGGTAATTGGCGGAGGAGGCCTTTTACAGCCAGTCTTTGAACCTTTTTGGCACGTTGTACTACAAAGTGGCTTGCGTTTCACCGCGCATGGTATTGGCATTAATAAGATGTCTGGAAGAGGGGAAATGAAAGGTGATTTATTTCCTAAAATCGCGAAAGGCGCCGACCATTTAGGCGTGAGAGATGAATATACCTTCAACTTTTTAGAGCAATTTGCACCCAACAAACTAGTTCTTACCGCTTGCCCCTCAATAAACTATCTGGTTCCACGTTACTGGCAATCACAAGCACCTTCTTCAAACGTTCTTTTGCATCTAATCCATCCGTCAGATGTAAGGTTGGCAGGCGCTGACCTAGATACAATATCAAAAAATCTGATGGCTGTAGCTGAAGCTTTGGGGTTGGAATACCAAGAGCATACTAATATGGATTCTTCTCATGTTCGAATGTTGAAAAAGGTAAGTAATGCTCGCGTTATAGTGAGTAGTCGTCTGCACGGCTGTATAATGGGTTTCGGTATGGGAATTCCTTTCTTGCCGTTACTGTGCGATGACAAAATGAAGGCGTTTTTGACATCACACACGGAAGTTGACGGGGTTGATGTTACGCAAGCAGAAGACGCATCTGTTTTGAAGCATAGAGTTGAGTCGCTTCTAGCTGAATGTAGCAGCGACCGAAGTAAGCTTGATGTGAAGCTTGCTGAAAATGCAGAAGCGGGTAGTTACATAAATAGCCTAGCGTCAAAAATCGCCAAAGATTAATCATAAATGCAACAAAGCAGCAAGCCATCGTGTTAATGCAAAAATAATTCGTGGAATTGCGAGCTTTGTTTGAATTCAGCAAATAAGGATTTAAAAGTTTGGACTTAGCAAGAAAAGTGGCCAGCAGTACGTCGCTGATCCTTATTGTTCGATTATTCCAACGCGGCATAGGTATTATTAGCCTGCTGATTCTTGCGCGTTTATTAACGCCCCAAGATTTTGGCGTAGTTGCAATAGCTACAATGCTTGTCTTTCTTTTCGATACATTGTCTGAGGGAGGCACTCAGCAATATATTATTCAGAAGAAGACCCTGGATGATAGCGATATTGTAACGGCATGGACGATTTCAATATTGTCTAAACTCGCGCTGTTTGTTGTGCTGCTTGTACTTACGCCTGTACTGGCCAACTTTTTGAACGCACCAGAAGCTGAATCTGCGATACGCGCTATGGCACTTGTGTTACCAATTTCTGCCTTTGCCAGCCCCCAACTCTTTATGCATAGAAGAGATTTGGAATACGGCATCATTTCTAAAATACTCTTGATTGAGAGAGTTGTGAGTTTCTTAGTTACAGTGGTACTGGCTTTTATTTTAGAGAACTATTGGGCCATGATAATAGGCGTGCTGGCAGCATACACCAGCAAAACACTGCTCTCTCATTGGTATGCGCCTTACCCTCTGAAGTTTTCATTAAGCCGCATAAAAGAGCAAATGAGTTTTTCACTGTGGATGCTCATGCGTTCTATTTTGGGGTACGTGCGCGCCGAGTTCGACGTGATTTTCATTAGTAAAATGTACGGTGCAGATCAGCTTGGTGGTTTTAGCTTAATGAGAAACCTTTCATTCTTACCAAGTAGAGAAATAATCGCTCCTGTATCTAATGTATTCCTAGCAAGCTTTTCTGAAATAAAAAGAAGGGGCGATCCAATTGGAGAGCACATTGTGGTAGTGCTTACCATATTGCTATGTGCAATATTTCCCGTTATCGGTTATCTACACGTTTTTAATCAAGAACTTGTTTCGCTGTTTTTAGGGCTGCAGTGGCTGCCCTTTGCGCACTTATTACCACTATTGGCCATGTTTACGATTACATTTGCTGTATCCACTTTTGTTCAGCAAGGGCTCATTGCAAATGGCGATGTAAAGCTTTTATCTGTTTATGAAATGGTAACACTGAGCTTGTTATTAGGCTTAATTGCATTTTTCTTCTCAGGCAGTATGGAAGAATTTATTATCACAAGGCTAGTATTCTCTTTCGTTGTGCTAGGCATCTTGTTGGTGTTTAGTTCATTACGGTTTGGGCTACCTTTATTCAGCTTACTGTTTATGTGTACGCTGTTGGCCACGGCGTGTTTAGTTTCTGTCTTATTAGCACAAATGTTGAATGGGCAGGGTATACTCTACCTTGTATTAGGGAGTGCGTTGTACTTTGGAGTTTATCTTGCTGCGTGTTTATTTTTTCTATTTTTGTTTAAAAAGCACAAGGTGCTCGAAGAAGTTATCTCCTTACTCTTGCGCTTTATTCGCTCTAGGCGGGCAAGTTGATTTAATGAAGAGTTATTTAGTTGTTAAATCGAATGAGTTGCAGCGTTCCTATTGCTGAGCATACTTAAAGTATGGTCAGCAATAGATAGCTTAATGAATATTGCGCTTATTCTTTCCACACTACGTTTGCGTATTTTCCTTTAAGTGAATACTCGTAAATAGCGCGTATTTTAAAGTAGTTATTACCGTATAGATTTACTTTTTTACCTAACTTAGCCGCCGCAATGGCTACGTGCAGCCTGTTGGTGTTCACCGTTTCAAAGGCGTTAATGTGAGATAAAAAACGAAATGTAGACAGCTTGGCGAGCTTAGGTTCGCATGAACTCAACTCATACAGTGCCGATACGTCAACGTTGTCTGAGGGAATGGGAATGTCAGTTTTTTCAACGTCTATTCTAAATGCATTGAGTTCACCGCTTTGAGGTTTGCTCGGGTAGGGATGACCAAACAGTAATTTTAAAGTGTAGGCAAGGTAGTGCTTCAGCGATATACCAAAATCTTCATTTTTAAAGAGGGCGCGGCGCTTCAATTCTGAACCAACACTACCCAACGCCGATTGGCTGGCAGGTTTTGATAGCATCTTTTCCACATCTGCGCTTAACACCATGTCATCGTGAAGGTATACGTTGGCTCTTGTTACCATTTTGCTAGCAAATTCATAAGAAACTCGTTCTCGACAAAAGAGATGAACGGTTTCAGGAAGCGATTGCAATAACTCTTCTGCACCAAAAAGCGTGTGAGGTAACAATATAAAGGCTTTCACGCGAGAAGCGTATTTTTTGATGTAGTAACCAACACGGCTATTTTCACCACCAAAATTGCCGCCTCCACCATAAACAAGAATATCATTGTCTGAAATATCTTTTTCTGACTGGCAGCATTTGTACTCTATATTGTTTCTTTCAAAAAATTGATACGTTGCACATGCGATAAGTGAGTCACCTGCATTGCCAGGATTGGGAAGGTAGTTTACCTTTCCACCAAGCTGTTGGATTAACACTACCAACTCATCATCTTTCTCTTTATTCATTTTAGTTTCTTTTCAATCCAGCTATAACAATCGTCAAATGCATCCTGCTCTTCATAAAGATAATGCATGCCATGTAAGTCATTCACTTTTACTGCGAGGTTTGAGTGCCATTTTACGTCGCTATTTTGTTCTATTTCGTAGTCTCTTATCACGTCTTGCATCATTTGAGTGGCTACGTCGCAATTCCTGTTGTTTAAAATATACTCTCTTGAAGAGAAGGTTCCCTCATTGTTTAATAAACTCAATACCTTAATTTCAAGATCTTGCTCGTTTGCAAAGTAACCTGTTTGTGCATTTATAAAATCGTATTTTTCACCGTAATTATGGTTTTCTCTCATTATTACCGGTGTATCACACAGCATTCCTTCAATAATCGCCCTGTTGTTACCCTCAAACTTTGACCACAAGACGTTTATTTTTGCCCGCTTATATAATTCAGCGACTTCTTGAGGTGTTATCCATTCGTAAATCTTTACATTGTCAGCAAGCCCCATTTCATCTGCATACGAAAGGATATCAGATTGTGATATGTCACCAGGGTATCCGACTAACACAATCTTGAAGTCGGGCTTTCTTGACACTACGCCCTTCAAAGCTTGGAAAAGTGCTCTGTGACGCTTGTACTTCGCCCATGCAGCCACAACAATTAAATCAATGTCTCTTTCCTCATCTTTAAGGGGGGGAGCGAAATTCTTATAATTTATAAACCAGCTTGGGCCGACCTTAATTGGAATAAGATTTGAATTGAGTGCTTTAACGAAGTTGTAGTCTCTTTCTTCATAGGTTTGAATGAAAATTGGAAACTTTAGCTGCGTGTAAATAAGAATATTCGACTCGCAAAACCCTGCCCAACTAGGCTCTAGAATGAGATGATAATTTTCTAAAATTTCTTCTGCTTTGAAAAAGCGTAGGAACAAAGGGAAGTAGTAACTATAGTTAATAATAATTACGCCTTTCTCAGACCCATTTGGCTTTTTCAGTACGGTGATAATTCCATTTAGCATCTTTTCAGGTTCGGTAAAGAATTCCGCCGTATTTGATAGAGGCTCAACGGCATTAATAAATGCGTCCTGTATTTCGTTTTCATATTGCTTACCGTCAACGAAATACCGTTTAGCGTACTCTACACCTAGTGAGTAACTGCCAGACCACCCCGTTCTGAAAACTGCTGAAACCAGAGCGAACGCCTTACTTCTAGAACCAAGTTTCCATAGTGCAAATGCACATAACCTTACACACGCAACAAGTAGCCCTTTTTTGCTGTTGTGATCGAACTTAATAAATTCTATTAATCGATCCTTACTATGTCCCAACTTCATATTTATCGCTTCTTTTGGGTGATTAAGTTAACAAAAGTTCGCAATATGCGCTTAACGCTCATAGCATTCCCTTTGCATAGAAAAAGATTTAACGAACATTGCAAAGAGAAAAGGTGATCGTTTTTCTCTTCAGCGATATAAGAAAAAATAAGATAAGCACGGCATTTAGCTTCTTTTCTTAATGTGCTGTTTCTCAATTCTTCGTCGTTGAAGGTTTCATCAAGAATTTCGAGATGTACAGGTAATAATGAGCGTGCATTGCGAGACGTAGATTGTGGTTGTACCCTATAATCTAAAAGCACTTCGTTACATAGAACGATTGGATGCTCTTTAGCAATTTGAAGCCATAGTTTCCAGTCTTCCAGCGCCACTAAAGACTCATCAAACCCACAAAAGCTTTTAAAAATATCCGACTTAATTAAAAGTGATGAAGTAGTGATAAAATTTTCGACAGCTAAATGCGCGAATATATTTTCGTCATAAAGGTGGCTGTAAGTAGAGCGGTAAACCGTTTTGTCCTCGTATCCCAGACCTACATATTGCGAGTCGCAGTGCGACCATACCGCGTCTCCAATTGTATCTAATTGGCGTTCAAGCTTGTTTGCATACCATACGTCGTCCGAGTCACAAAATGCGATAAAATCGCCCGTAGACTTCGAAATAGCATTGTTGCGGGCCGCAGAAACACCTTGATTTTTTTGTCTCATAGCAATTATGCGGTCGTCACGTTCTGACCATGCATTTATAATGGTCCACGTCTCATCTGTGGAACCATCGTCAATCACTATAAGCTCAATATTTCGGTGAGTTTGATTCAGCACACTGCTTATTGATTCTTCTACGTAGTGAGAAGAATTATAAGCAGGCATAATGACACTCACTTTTTGATTATTTTGTTTCATTTTTTAGTGTGGATACTTTACGTTTATAGGTAAGAAACAAAGGTGGTCTAGCATATTTTCCAAGCGTGTCGCCTTTTGTTAAGGAAATAAATAGCCTTCCTTGCTCAGCATCATAGTCGGCTCCACCTATTGCCAATCCTTTGTACCTTGCGGGCAAAGGAAACTTGCCGTGTTCGTAAGGTTGAAGATTGTAGGGCATTGTTAAATTAAGCTTGGCTTTCAGTAAATCTACCACGTCCCATGCCCAATAAAAACTATAGTAATCAGATGCATCGTATGGGCATGGACCTCCGCATTTATGTCCATTGTTTTGCTCGATTTTATAGCCAATACCACTTTCGTGACCAGCTGATTTACCCAGTGTCAAATAAGTGCGTGTACCAGGGATAATGAAACCAAAAGAGGCCCCCGAAGACAGTGTCCACATTTTGTTTAACCCGTCTTCATTAATACTTAAGGGTTTAAATTCCGGTTGATATTCATATACGCTGTGGTCGTAAAGTGGGTTTTTCATGGAAAAGTCGAGCAGGGCCTGTGTTTGAACAAACCCTGACGGACCGTAAATAACATCTTTTCTGGGGTTAAAGGCAAATGCCGTCGGGCCAATAGACAACCTAGAGGATATCGCTGCGTTAGATTGTGAGCCCGTGATGTGCGAAGCGTCAAAAAGGTCGGTTAAATTAGACGGAATTTCGCTTAACCAGCCAGCTGCATGAGCTGCGCCTTGTAATTGGTAAGGGCCGTACATTTTGCTCTCAGCAAGGTTATTTGCATTCCATATCATAATGCTCGTATCAGTTTCCGTGGCCGTTGCATCATACCAGTTGATGTAGTTGACCATTAACGCATTATCAATTTGCTTAATGCCAGTAATGCGAAAGTAACCCCCAATACCTGTTGAAACTCTTGGGTTATTTATTAGCGGAATAAAGTTCTGCAGAACAGTTTCGCCTTTCACAAAATCCCTCAAGTCTTCTGACTTTGTTATTGGAGGGATAAGGAATTCACCAATGCCTCCTAATCTTGGGTTGCTAGCCACAAACATCGATTTTTTAGATGTACTAAGACTGAAAATACCCAATGAAAAATCGACAGTTGAATTCTCCGCTTTGCCAGCGCGTTTGGTCGACAGCCGGAAACCGCCTTCGTATTCCCATGCCGAAATGTCAAGTTTAGGAGAATGAATTAATTCGTACGCTTGGTTTACTTGCGTGCATGTTAACAATGCTTTTTTCTGGTTTAGCCCCAGATATTGCGATACTTCTTGTCGTTTATCGTCACATTGCTCACTGGCAGAAGCTTTAGTCACAGAGGTTGAACCAAAAACACTAACCACAATTAGCAGGAGGAGTTGAGTCGAATGTTTTGTCAAACACATAGTTATCTTCCTGTTATTTCCCGATAAAGGTGAGCGTATTGTGCCACCATATTCGTCGCATTAAACTTTTCGCAAAATACCCTATAGCCATTGGCCCCCATTTCTTTGAGAGACATGGGGGATGAGCAAAGTGTATTGATAGCGCTAGTGAATGCCTTCTGATTTGCGTTTTCTGTAACCAGGCCAGTTTGTTGATGCTCAACAATCTCGGAATTTCCACCTGCATCGGTAACAATACAAGGCTTAGACAATGACATAGCTTCAAGCAGCGTCATGGATGTGCCTTCACTCAACGAAGAAAGTAGAAAAATATCCATAATGGCAAGATGGTGGCTTGGATCTTTTATATAACCAGTAAAGCGCACATGGTCTTCAATTCCTTCTTTTTGCACAAGTGCTTCAAGTGTTGGTCGCATTTCACCGTCTCCAACAAGTACAAGAATTAAATTTTGATTTTCTTTCAAAGCTGCTGAAAATGCTTTTATCATCATTTCTTGATTTTTAATCGGGTCAAAACGCGCTATCGTGCCAAGGACAATACTCTCTTCTGGAATGGCTAATTCGCTTTTTGTAATGGCCTTTATTGTATTATCGACTTGAAGTGATTTAATGCCGTTATAAATAACGTCTATTCGTGCTTTAGGAATAAACTCATATTCTTCGAGCGCGTCTTTGGTGGCGTGCGAGATTGCAGTTGCCTTTTTAGTTGCTCTCATTAGAACTGGGTTTACAAGCTGGCGTTTCCAGCTCGTTGAATCAGGGTAAAATCTGCCGTGTTCTGTGAAAATAACTTTGGCTTTAGTGAACAATGAGGCAAGCGTGCCGTAAACCCAAGGAGTATACTGATGGCAATGCACGACGTCGATGTCATAGTGCTCGATATGCCGTTTTAACGATTTAATAAGCGAAGTGTCAAAGCCAGGTTGACGATGAGCGGTAGAGATATCCGTGCCAGCTTTTCTCAGCTCTTCTCCCCAAGGTCCTAAAGGCTCTTCAATACAGAATATCGACATCGCAATGGAACGATCAGAATTGCCGTCAATAATATTCTTTATTACCATTTCAGTGCCGCCAATACGCATGTCATAGGTAACGTGTAGAACTTTAATCATATACCTTCCATCTTCATCTTTTGAGTTCTATCGTTGTGCGCACGGGACTGCGAAAACGAAAACTTAGAGCGAGACTTCATAAAAGGCAACTCTACGAAGCGATACAGACACTCAGACAACAGCAGAGTAATAAACAACGCCGCTACGTAGTAGATTGAAAAAGCAGTGTTGTTAAGGTCGAGTTTATTTAATACTGCAAGTGCGTCAACGTGCAATAAGTACATGGCATAAGAACGTGTAGATATGTGCATGACAGCGCGCGACGCTATACCTGTTGGATTGAAGTTGGTTTGCTCGCCCCAGACAATCCAAATCCCAAACATGAATGCAAGCCCCAAGCTGCTAGGGTCACCGATTTCCCACTCACGATTGTACCTGGCGATATAGAAAAACGCGTAGGCTGCAATTGAAGCAATAAAAAAAACGTTAATTTTTTTCTGTGCTTCACCCCAAACATGCTGCCTGTAGTGCTTCAAATAAGCTAGTAATACACCCATCGCACAACAATCTAACCTAACGTGAGTTTCGGTATGAGAGGAGTAAAGTTCGAGGTAACGAAAAATAGAAGGGCAAACTAATAACGTTAATAAGACGAAAACTTGATACTTTTTGTCGAGAGCTAATGTAAGTACGAACAATGGGGCAATAAATAAGTAAAATTGCTCTTCCACGGATAAAGACCAACTTACATAGAAAACACTAAGATCACCAAGGTAGTTTTGCAAAAAGAACAGATGAGGCCAGGGAAAAGAGAAATCTTCTTTTGTTAAGTAAAGCTGTAAAATAGTGACAAGTAGCACAGCATAATAAGCTGGCATAGTTCGCATCCACCGCCTGATCCAAAAGCGCGGTACATCAATATCACCAAATTTTTTCTTTTCCAGCAATAATTGGTTGCCTATTAGCCAGCCTGACAACACAAAGAAAAGGTCCACGCCAGTTCCTCCGAATTGAAACGGCGCCAAAATGGCAGGTGCACCAAAAGCTAAAATGCTGTGTGCGGTAAACACTAACATAATGGCGAGAGCTCTAAAGCAATCCAATGAAAAATTACGCTGCATATTTTGCAAACCACATTTGATACATCAACATACTCCACAGCACTATGCCGTGATCGGCTTTGCGTGTTTGATGCTCGTGCCAAAGTTTGTTTATTACACGGCTATCAAATACGTCATTTAGTCCACACTGAGCACGAAGAAGTCGAGATTCAGATAGCTCTTTTAGCTCTCCTCTAAACCACTCATCTAATGGCGTGCTGAAGCCCATTTTCTTTCTATACAGCAGTGAATCGGGGATAAAAGGCTTAAAGACTTCTTTAAGTAAGTATTTTTTCTCACCGTCGCGATATTTCTGTGAAGAGGGTAGGGTAGCGGCGAACTCTGCAACTTGGTAATCCAGAATCGGCGCCCTTACTTCTAACGAATTTGCCATACTCATGCGATCAACTTTCACAAGGATATCGCCTGTCATGTAGGTCTTGATGTCGGTGTAAAGAATTTTGCTTAAATGATCCGGACCGTCGGCTTTGTTATACATGTCTAAGGTATATTGACTAGGATGGTAATCGGCGAGCTGCTGTGCAACCTCAGGCTTAACTAAGCTTTGCCACATTTCATCTGTCATCATGCTGTTAGTGATATAAAAGCCCATCGCCGGTTCGTGAGACAAGCTCGTAAGCAACGACTTGGCTTTTTTTCCGACCGTGCCAGGCACTTTTCCTGCCAATTTCGCTAAATGTGGAAAAACGGATTTTCGTACCGATTCGGGGAATTTGCTTCTTAGCTTGTTTTCGACATCGTCAATCGAGTACTTTTCGTAGCCAGCGAACATCTCATCGCCGCCGTCTCCCGCGAGCGCAACGGTTACAGCCTTTCTTGCCAGTTCCGAAACGAAGAAGGTCGGCACTAACGAGGGGTCAGCAAAAGGTTCATCAAAAAAGCTCACGATATGTTCTAGTCTGTCGCTAACGTTTTGGTGAACGGTAAATTCATGGTGCTCTGTTTCGTATTTTTCAGCTATTTCACGAGCGAAATCCGCTTCGTTAAATGCTTTATCATCAAATCCTATGGTACAGGTTTTTACTGGAGTTTCGCTGGCTTGTGCCATCATAGCGACAACACCCGAGCTATCCACACCGCCGCTTAAGAAAGCGCCAAGCGGAACATCACTGATCATTCTTTGTTTAGTGACTTTTTCAAGTAAGGTCTTTAACTGCGCTTTATTGGCATCTTCACTGGCACTTGTGGTGTTTTTAAAGCTCAAATCCCAATATTCATGAATGCTGAAACCGTCTTTATTAAGAATTAAATAATGAGCAGGTGGTAACTTGTGAATGTGCTTAAAAATACTCTTTGGGTCGGGAACGTATTGATACGCAAAGAAGTCATATACGGCGTCTAAGCGAATTTCCCTTGGAATGTTCTTCAACGCCAATATAGCTTTAATCTCAGAGCCAAACGCAAATCGACCATTATCATTAAAATAGTAAAGGGGTTTTTTACCTAATCGATCTCGTGCAATAAACAGTTCTTGCTTGTTTTTGTCCCACAGAGCAAAGGCAAACATTCCGTTTAGTTTATCTAAACACTTGGTTCCTTCGCGTGCATATAGCTCTAAAATAACTTCGGTATCTGTATGGCTTTTAAATGTAACACCGTCGTTTTCAAGCTCGGCTCGCAATTCAAGGAAGTTGTAGATCTCGCCATTAAAAACAATAACCAAGTCACCCTCTTTCGAGTACATGGGCTGATTGCCTGCTTCTGAGAGATCAAGAATACTCAGCCGCCTATGACAAAGGCCGATATGTTCATCGATATACATGCCGCTGGCATCTGGGCCTCTGTGATGAATAGCCTTGTGCATAGCTTCTAATGAAGTTTCACCGCCTTCGTTGAAATTAAAAAGGCTAAATCCTGCAATGCCACACATGAATGGTTATCCCTACAAACTGATATAAGGCCGAAGAATTGACCCAGTTACAATGGTAAATTTTAAGGGAAGTTCACGCCAAATGTTTTCGGCTATTTCTCTTACCCTGCTTGAGCCTGACTTAGCGTCGCTTTTAGCGTCTATCAACTCATTATTTTTATCAAAACTCTGCCAGTTAAGCAGTTGAGGTTCTGCGCCCCATTGTTTTTTAAATTTATATGTGCCTTCTTCAAAGGTTGAGCGGCCAAAGTCAAAAACTTTCACGCCATTGTCGGCGCAATGGGAAAGCAAAGACCAATACAACAACATATTAGGAGCAAGGCGATTGAAGTCACGAAGTGTTGAGGCCCATGGAATAGAAGCGTTGTCACCCGATTTTATGATAACGCCACCACCAATAGGCTGGCCATCGTGATAAACCACGCTAATTAAACTACTTTGACCGTAACTTTTTATAATTGCCTTAAACCATTTTTCGGCATGAACAGGAGAGCCGAGATCTCTCATGTTTTGAGCATATACGTTGTAGAAATCACTTACTAGGACGTTCGATGTGCCTAACTCAAAGGTAAGCCCATTTTTTTCCGCCTTCCTTATTTGGCTGCGTAATTTAGATTTGAAACTTGATAACAGTATTTCACTTGACTCAGGCAGTGGCAAAAGCATACGTACTTTTTTGTTCTCAAACTGGATTTTGTCTAAAGGTAATTGTTCTATACCTCTAATTTCCAATTTTTTTCCTGTTACGTTTCGTATCTGCGCAACAAGAAGCGCACGCATGTCATTTAACACCTTGTCGTTGTCGGCTAAGCCATAGCCTACATCGCAATAAGGTAAAGAACATATTTGCTTGCCCAGCAAAGGTATATTCATTAAAACAGCAGGGAAAACACCAACAACTTGCCCCGTATTAGCACATGTGGCAATAACGCCAAGCATTGAATGACCGTAAGCGGCCTTTACCGCTTCAAGCCACGCAAACTTGTGATAAGCGGAAGCATTTTTGTGTCGTGATACATAGGCATCCCACAAAGGTTTGTCGCTGGCTGACGCTATTCGTAACTTTGTATTTTGTTGTGCCGTCATTAATTTTGCTCACCTTTAATAACACCGCTTGAAGCGCTGCGGTTACTTAAATGCACCTTGGCTTCTGAGATAGTACAAAATTTAACATTGGCATTTTTCGCTAAGTGTTGCGTAACAACCTCAATGCGCTGGCATATTGTTTCAAATGCATTTGGCCCGTCTAAAAGGCCCGTTGCTCCGTCGATTAAACTAGAGCTGTGTAAGTACATATGAATAATGGGTTGTTTTTTCTGAATACTTTGATCGACTAACGCAAGCATGTCTTCGATTTCGGTAAGCTCTGGACTCAAATAAATCTTTCTTAAAAGTTTACTGTGCCAAAGCAGACCGACAGATTTAACCCAATTAAAGGGCGGTTTAGATAGTCGATTGTGAATGCGTTCACCAAGAGAGAAGTTTTGAATATTAAACCCTGCGGTAACAGGGATCTCAAGCAGTTGACGCTGCTCTCCAGGAGCCAATGCGTTGTCAAACGAAGGCCAATAAGGCGATTCTGGTGCACCTAGGCAGCTAAAATAGTCGTTCCTGTAAAAAGGATAAACGCTTGAATCTACTACATAGCCTCTTGATGCAAGTAATCTAAGCATTTTGGCACTTACGCCCCATCGCCCGCTTCTAAAGGACTGTGGGCGAACGCCTATTTCGTCGTGTAAAAGGGCGTTTAGTGCATCGAGTTTTTGCTCTACTTGCTCTAAAGGAAGGTTTATTACGTGAGATTCCGCTTCGGTTGTCTTACCGAAATAGGGAGGGTTACACCAAGGGTGTAGATGTGCTCCAATTTCCGCGCTGTTAGACTTAGCAAAGGTTCGCAGAGTTTGACTGCCAACATTATTGCTTGCAACGGCGTAATCAACAAAATACGTAGGACGGATACCAAGACTTTCACAGAAAGTTTGAAATGCAGGAAGCTTTTCAACGTTTTCAACTGAACAGTTATGCTGCGGAAACTCTTCGTCCCACTGCCATTCTTCTTCAGTATCAATAGTTAAAACAAATAACACGTCCTGTTTATGCATTTACACTCTCTTTCAGGATTCCTTCGAATAATTCAAGGTATTCATCAGCCATTCTCTTAGCAGAGAAATTGGCTTCTACAAACGACTTTGAGTTTTGAGCTAGTGAGGTGGCGAGTGCTTTGTCATCTAGCAGTCTCTCCCAATCTTTCTCAAGCTGCTTGCTGTTGTGAAGAGGAGCCAATAAACCAGACTCGTTGTGTGTTATTAGCTGGTCGATACCCGCAATGTCATAAGCAGACACCGGAATTTCCATGGCGCATGCTTCCATTAAGCAGCGAGGGATGCCTTCAAGCGTCGACGTCATTACGAACAAGTCAAAGTCGCGCAGCAGCTGTAGCCTGTCATTTCTAAAGCCTAAAAAATGAATGTCGCTGGCACTAGCCAGTGTTTTTGAATACGCCTCTAAGCTGGGGCGGTCTTCGCCGTCACCCAGCAGTACTAATTCAATATCTTGACGCTTTTTATATAAAGACTCGAAGCAGTCTAAAATGGCTTTTATATTTTTCCGGCTGATCATTTGGCCCACAAAGCCAATGGTCTTCTTTTCTTTTGGCTTGTCTGTTTTTGTTTGTCTAACGGCTTCTACTTCAGACAAGTCTACGCCATTTTGGATATACTCAAGCTTGTCAGGCGATATATTAAACTTCTCCACATCACTCATTAGTTGCTTAGAAAGTGGAACAACTTTGTCGGCAAAGCGCATCGACTGACACCCTAACCAAATAAAGAGACGGAGTTTCAAGTCGGCAGCATTTTCAAAGCCGTGGGGTGTTACAACACACGGAATACCTGCTTTTCTAGCCGCCATTACGCCCAAAATATCTGACTTATAGCCGTGAGTGTGGATAATATCGATATCTTGTTCTTGAATTAAATCCGCCAATTTCGAAACGGCACGCAGGTCAAAACGACCCTGCATAGGAATGTGGTGAGTTTTTCCTATCGCTTTGAACTGTTTTACTAGCTCTAGCTCTTCTGTACCCGGCTCTAAGGTAACAACAAGTTCACTCGAAACACTATCTGGCAAATGCTTTGATAACGCTAACACCCATCTTTCTGCACCGTAAAAACCGGTTGAACAAATAAACTGTAAAACTTTCATTGTTATTTATGCGAGCTGGTACTAACAGCGCCGCGTACTCCTATTAATGTTCCAAGTGCTCTAGCCGGAAAATAAAGCAGATAAAAAAGTGAGCAATGCCACCAAGTTACTTGCTGCTTAACAAGCCTTTTTAGTCGCCACGTGTACGCTGTAAAAGGCAGAAAAGCGCCTACTAACATAACTATAGCGACAATAGGTTGCGAGAATATTATCGCGAGAAAAGCCAGTAAAAGACCACCTGTAAATGCAAAAGGAACAACAAAACTTGGCCATTCTCTCAGCGGAATGCGCCTTCCTTTTAAAGATGCAATATTGGACTGGCCGCGCCATATTTCTTTTTTATACATCGGTGCGTAAGCTTTGTCTTCGCCAATGTGAATATACTGGGTTTGTGAGGTGTAAAACAACTCACCTAATTTATTAACCTTATCGGTAAAGAAATAATCTTCACAAGTAAGAAGGTGTTCAGGAAACTTACCTGCTGCCTCAAACGTTTCCTTTAAAAGAAATAAGTTGCGGCCAGGTAGAAAACTGACAGGCACATCAAGTTCAGCATTGCTTAACGCCGTTCTTATTCTCTCTAAAGGCGGCGCGTTAGGGCTGTTCACCTGCATGGCGCTAACTAGAGCCGTATTGTCTCGCGTTTTGAGAGTATCAATCATCACGTCTAGCCAATTCGAAGCAAGTGCAACATCTGCGTCTAAAAATGCCAAGTATTCACCTGTCGCCAAGCCGGCACCCAGATTCCTAGAATGTGAAATTGTGTTATTTTCTTCGTTATATAAAACTCGCAAATTTACTGTTTCGATAAATGCGCTGAGCGTATTTGAAATTTCTTTATTCTGACTTACCAAAACAACTTCGTATTGTTCTTTCGGAGTTGTTAGGCCCGCAATACTTGTAAGTGTTTCAATGAGCATGTCTTCACGCCCCTTATGCGGAATGATAAAAGACGTATTGATGCTCATGGTTTACCTAACCATTTTTGAAGTTGTGGAAAACGTTTCACTAGCTGTTTTCTCTCTCTTGACGGAGATAAATCAATAAGGTTGGACAAAAGAAAACTCAATGAATTGGATTTCTCTGTTAAAACCTGACCTTTTTGTGTAGAAGTCGATGAAAGAGGGCGGGCAGCCTGCTTAAAACCAGAGTAATGACCGTTTTGCATCATTAAACAAAGTACGCGCGTGGTACTCGTTTCAGCACTCGTACTAAGGCGTTGATAAATTGTATCAGATAGTTGCTCGGCTTTTTGCTCAGCAAGTGTACGTTGGGCTTCAATTAAATAGTTAGATGCAAAATGCAGTACGCATAGTTTTCTTAGGTCTTGCCCACTCCACGTTTGATTCGGAAACTCAAGAATGTCAGGCTTGTCCAGATAAGCATATTCGTTCACTGCCATCCAATTGGCATAGTGAGTAAGTGAGTCTACTGCGTATTGATAGCTCGAGTCACATTCACAGCGCTGTTCTTTAAGTGATATAAATCGGCAAACTGCTTGTAGGAATACAGTATAAAACCACGTTGCTTCGACATTATCCAATTGCAACTGGTCGAAGTCATCGGTGGGGGAGACCGTATTCGCTATAATATAGGACGCTGCTTCAATGTCACTATCACAACCTTGTAGTTCGTATCTATCTAACCTTGCTTGCAGGTAGTTACCCGTACCTCTGTCTAGAGGATACTTTCCTGTTTTTACATTTTTAACACCAGGAATATCGCTATTTTTAAACGCAAGCAGGGCGCCTACAAACGTACCGTCGCCTTCATAATAATTGGTTACCCATTGCGTTATGGATAATGCGGCGTCTCGAGACGGTGTGTAGCCAGTAAGCAAATGATGCAAAGTGAGACCATTGGTATAACAATGTTGCCCACCCGGACCGCCGCCTCCAGCATGATCATCGTAAACACCAGACGGCTGGTGTTTAGAGTACGTTCTATGAGAAGCGGTATATGCTTGAACATAATGGTCGGTATGCCAAAACAATCCGCCGCTATACTCGGGCTTATCGTCACGGGTGTGATAAACATCAATATCTGCAACGTGCTTGGCAAGATCATCGGCTAGTTCAAACCAACGAGGATCGCCGCTTAACAACCACTGCATCAGCATTCCAAATATAGGGTCGTATTGATTGTTGTAATGTGACACGAAAAAGGGCTCGTCAGGTGCGAGTGCCTTTTCGTGATCCGCATACAACTCACCAAAATGTCGCCAGCCAAATTCGTCGATATCGAGCCGCTTTTGATAAAAAGAAGACGAACCTTCAATGCCATTTCTTATAAGTGAGTCAAACTCGCATGATTTAGAAGGGAGAAAAGGCAAAACAGATGCGTTTTTTAACCAAGCGCTATCAATGACTACCTGCAGCGATTGTATCTCAAAAGGTGCGATCGAGATGCATCGTGTTTTTTGTTCACCAGGCTGAAGTTCAGTACATTCACTATGCCTTGAACCTAACAAGCTAACGCTTAAACTGTCTGCTGTTAAGTGTGCTGAAGAAGGAAAATTTTGCCAAAACTTATCAACATGAATACTAAAAGTGCTACCGATGTTTGAAATCTTAATTTGCGGTTTTGCTTGGTCACCTGAAAGCAATAAGTGCTCTGGTTGGTAAAGTTTAAAACCGCGAAACGGAAGCGAGTTAACGTTGTCTTGATTTACATGAACTGGACTTTGCCAGTTTTCAAAACCACTGGAAGCCTGATGAAGTGTCAGCTCTTCATGTTCAGATGAACTAAAGACATCAGAATTTAGCGTCAGCGTAGGCTGCAGCGATTTACCTTTGAACGAGATACAGCATTCTTTTAAATAAATACTGTTTGGGTCTCCCAAGTCCCACTTCCCATTTGGGTGTGACGCAGCGCTTGGGTTTCGCATTGTTAAATGAGCACAAACCGTTCCGGTTCTAAGGAAGATTGACGCCTCTGTTTCAACAATCAGCTTTTTATCGCTGCCAAGCCTAATCTCGTATTTTTGTTCAACGGTTAATGCGCTGTATTCGTTGTTATTGCAATGAAGAGCATAAGAGAATGCAATAGGGGTTATCGATTGAGGATTAATATCAACAATATCGAAAGAGCTGGATAAGTGCTTGTCGGTTACAAACTGAAAAGGCTTGGCTTTGTTAATTGTGAATGTTTTGCCACTGCCCAGAGACAGTGAAAGCGCCTCATCGTTATTGTTTACAGGTGAGACAAGCTTGTTCAATGGTGAGTCGCTCACCACCGCTTCTAGCGTCAGAACTATTTCATCGCTTACCGAATGGCGCTGTAAATCAATCAAACCTTCACATAACAACCACTTTATTGAACCATCTGGCCATAGCTGCGAGGTTTTGATAAAAGCATCAGTTAGTAGTATTCCGTTTGCGGCAAGCCGAAATTGAGTGACGGCGGGCCACATTCCCTTAGGGCAGGGCAACCCTGTTTTAAAATGTCCGCACGTCTCTTTGGCTAAAGAGGCAATCTGGATAGTTCCAACCGTTTGTGTCATTACTGCTTTCTTTATTTCTTCCGTGAGCAATGTTCTTGATGAACATATGCATAATGACTCTAGTATGCCAATGGAATTGCCACTTGTGTAGCCTTCATCACTAATTTGTTACTTTGACCTTATATTTGCTTCGAAGTAGTATGATAATAGGACAAATAAAAATACTAAAGATAGCTTGGAAGGCGCTGATGTCGAAAGTTTGCGTGTTGTCGCAACGAGTACCCTATCCCCCAAATAAGGGCGAAAAACTTAGAACATATCATCAAATTGAATTTCTAAATCGCTTAGGGTACGAAGTCGAAGTTTTTTCTCTCATAGAAACTGCAGAAGATAAAAAAAATGCCGAAGCGTTAGCCAAGCATCTTGGAATTTCGGTTAACTCTTACCAGTTAGGTAGCAAATTCACGCGTTATGCTTCGGCCTTACTGCAAGGTTTGCCCATAAGTGTTGGAGCGTTTTACTCAAAAACACTTCAACATGTTATTGATGAAAAGCTGAAAGAGGGTGAGGATGCGCTGCTGTTAACCGCGTCGAGTTTAAGCTATTACATCTTCAACTCGCCTTATTACAACACTACCCATTGTCGCTTGTTTATGGACTTTATGGACGTTGATTCAGATAAGTGGGCGCAATACGCAGATTCTTCTTCATTCTTAATGCGCTGCGTATATCAGCGTGAAAGCAAGGGTATAAAAAAGCTTGAGGCTAAAACAAACCAACGGTTTGATGAGTGTTTTTTGATTGCAAAGGAAGAGGCGCAGCTATTTAATTCTTCAGTAGACTCATCGAAAGCGATAACAGTGCTTGGAAACGGATTAGACTTCGATGCGTTTTATCCAGCGAAAACGCAGCCTTGCGCGACGACAATAAGCACTGCGCCGCATTTCTTGTTCACGGGCGTGATGGACTACAAGCCTAATGTAGACGCGGTACTTTGGTTTGTTAAAAATTGCTGGCCACTCATTCGTGAAAAAGCGCCGGATGCAAAATTTACCGTGGGTGGTATGAACCCTGTTGAAGAAATAAAAGCGTTGTCAGACCGCGATGGCATAGATGTCACGGGCTTTGTCGATGATATATTGCCTTATTTTCACCAAGCTCATGCGTTTGTTGCGCCATTTAGGTTGGCAAGGGGCGTGCAGAACAAAGTCCTTCAAGCGGCAGCATGTAAACTACCGATAATAACCACGTCTATGGGAGCTGAAGGGATCTCGTTTGCCAATGCTGACAACATGTGGATAGTAGATGATGTAGACAGCTTTGTAGCTGCATGCGTTGAGAGTATTGAAAACTTAGAGCTATCACAACATAAAGCACAATGTAGCTATCAAGCAATAGTTAGCGAATATAGCTGGGAACAACAACTGAGCCCGTTGAAAATGGCAATGGCACGAATATGAAGTCAATAGTTAAGAAGAGTTTTTTTGCCCTTTGTGCACTTGTAATGTTTCCTTTCACGCTTATGTATTTAATGCTGTCTATTGTGGTAAACAAAGACTCGCTGCTTTCCTCTTTTAGCCAGTTGCTATCGCTTATACCCGGTAAACTAGGGTGTTATTTACGTTCGGGCTTTTATCGGTTTGTCATGACCTCGTGTGCGCCAAACGTTCTCATCGGTTTCGCCACGTTGTTTTCACAACAAGATACTGAGATTGACGAGGGGGTGTACATAGGTCCGCAATGTAACATTGGTAAATGCGCTATTGGGAAAAATACTTTGCTGGGAAGCGGTGTGCACATTATGAGTGGCAAAGGACAACACAATTTTTCTGACCCAGAAAAGCCGATTAAAGATCAGGGCGGCGTTTTCACCAAAGTCTCTGTAGGAGAGAACTGTTGGTTGGGCAACGGTGCACTGGTTATGGCCAATATTGGCAGAGGAAGTGTGGTAGCAGCAGGTTCTGTAGTTATTGATGATGTGCCTGCGGGGGTTATAGTAGGTGGGAACCCTGCGAAGGTCTTGCGTGCTTTGCGAGAGTAACTGCTGCATTTGCCAAATAATTTCTCAATCGTGTGAGAACACCTTTGAATGTCATCGTTGGAATTTGTAACGAGTGAAATACAACAGTGTCATTGGACAAAGTTTGTTTGTATTGACTTGCTCCTCCCATAAAATCGTACCAACTTAACCCTTGTTGTGCATAATACTCCATTAAAGCAAGATGCAGAATATAACCAGGCTTAATATGCTTAGATGCAAACTCAAGGTTTACTCCAGAGCAGTAAAAAAAGACCGCGTCTTTTTGTACGAAGTTGAGTGTATACCCTAGCAAAGCATCTCCTGCTGTAACTTTTGCTATTTCACAAAGCTTGCCATTACTTATCAAAAAGTTCTTAAGCGTGCCTTTGAAGACCTTATTTTCAAATCCGCTCCCAAAGGTAGAGTCTCCCCACCGCTTTATGTGAAGTATTTCTAATTGCTCTAGAAATAAGAGTTTTTGTTCTAAACATTCAGCAATTGTCACTTTAATTGGACCAAAGCGAAGATGTACTTCTTTTATACTCCTTCTTAACTTGCTTCTACTATTAGCTGAAAGGCGAGAGATTAGCTGCTCTATAGTAAGTTCTGGTGAAAGAGAACGACGAAAACCATATGAAATATGAGCGTCAATGCGTAAGTCGTTCAAGTATTTTTTGGGAAAAAGAAATTCACATGTCATTGAAACATTAAGAATATCGAAATTTTGGCTTTTTAGTTCTTTTAAGAGTAAATCAAAGAAACGGTTTTGATTTTCAGGTAAGCCAAGTGACGTGTTGTACTCTATCCACACTTGGTCGTTATCAGGACAACCAGTTTGGTTTATATGGGCTAACTTAAAAGTCAGCCCATATTTCTTTTTAAAGCTCTCACCGATTAACGCAAAGTGACTCACAGTACTTTGTTCGTAGAGCAAAAACATATGAACCGGAAATGTCTTTTGGGAAAACCATGCTTTGAGAAAACCCTCACTCAAAAACGGCGAAAAGTTATCACAGTTTACTTCATGTAAGACAGTGGAGAGTTGCTCCCAAGTTACATTTGTTAGCCATTGTGTTTCTTCCATGTACTAATTTTTTACGTCTTTTGAAATACGCTCGTACAAAGATAAATCTTCTTCAGTCAAACTCGACTTTTCGACAGTCGCTAAAGCTTTCTGAGCTTGGGTTTGTTCGTCAAGATGCATGTGTGCGTTTGCTAACAAAAGCGCATTAGCGTTAGAACTAACATTATTTGAAAACGGGGTTATCTCATCATAACGCTCTGAAGAAGTTAAAATGCGAAACAACGTATCTAAATAGTCTTGGTTTGATGCATTTAATTCAACGACTCGCTTTGCAATTTCAAAAGCTTTGTCGTTTTTACCGTCAAGGTAAAGGACCCATGCATAGTTATTTAATACATCAGTGTTACCACTTGTTTTACTAATGATGTCTTCAAAAATAGCTATCGACTGAGCGTTGTCATGTCCTATTAATGACTCAGCTAATAGTGCTTTTATTGATAGGTCGTTAGGATGTTGCTCAAGGTGCGCTTTAAGAACCCCATAGTCGACATTGCCACGCCTTATGTTTAGCGCATGAAGTAATTTAAGCGTATGAGAATTGCTTGACTCGTTATAAGCTCTTGTGAGTAATGATGTCGCTTCATCCAAGTTATTTTGCTTAATAGCGTAGGTACCGTTTAGGTAATCTAACAGCTCTGATGGAGCGTTCGACTTTTTCTCAATCTGTCCGATTTTATACTTCGCTTTAGATAAGTTCCCTTGATGAATATAAAGGGAAACTAGCTTTGCATCTAACGCAAGGCTTTCTTTTGGTCGGTCAAGAGAGTGCGGGACTTGTTCTAGTACTGAGATCGCTTCTTTTAATTGGCCTGTGTTCTCAAGGTATGTTGCAAATGCAATATTTGGGCGTGTGCTGTCAGGGAACTGTTTATTCCATGCCTTGACTATATCTCTTGCTTGATTGGCGTTATTCGAACTGCTCGCTAGGTAGAACTGTAATTCCCAGTATTGATTGATTAGTTTTGCCTTTTCGGCATCTGTAGTGTTTAGAGTTCTTTGAGCAAGCTCATTTGCGCCTTGAGTAGCGAAAATACCCGCCTTCATCAATTTAAAAAGAACATTGTCGTCAAATTCTGAAATAGCTTTATCAATATAGGTATGTAATTTCGATTCGTATTCTTTATTTTTAGAAAGCTTTTGGAAAGCAAGGTATAACTTTAGCACAACGACATCGTTGAGATTATTTTCTAGTATTTTATCAAGAGAATTCAGTGCACTCTCATAGTCTTTGTTCTTCGCAGCAGACTGAGCCATGAACATGTGAGCAGCTCTATTTGTAGGCAAAAGCTCCAAAGAGTCTTGATAAACTAACGCTGCGCTATCTCTGTCACCTTTAGCAATAAGGATGGCTGCTTTATAGTTCATGACTTTTACTTTGTCAGTTGTTCTTTCCAGCCACTTGTTTACATATTTTAGCGCTTCGTCAAATTGAGCCTTGTTCATCATCATCGCAACTTGAATGAGATTATAAGTGCTATCTGAAGTGTCGCCTGGTTTACTTAGTGTTTCAGAACTCCCTTCACGTGCTAACTCGATAAGTCCGCTAAGCACCCTTGCTCTAGGCGATTCGCTTTGAGCGAGCTTTGATTGTAGCGTAGTCCACTCTCTGGCATGGCTTTCTGTGCCTATAAGTTGTCCAATGGTAGACACATCCAGCTCTGAGAAGCTTTCTTGAGTTGCTAGAGTTTCTAGTGCATCGTCGGTAATGCCCAGTTTGATTTTGGTAGCAACAAGCATGGTATTTGCCAATTCGTTGTTTGGTGCCATATTTGTTGCTTTTTCAAAGCTACTTAATGCTGATTCATAATTTTGAGAATTGAACTCTAAAAGCCCTTTCGTTAACGAAACAGAAGGCATATCTATTCCGTAGGTATCAGCTAAAGATATGGCGCTATATGCTTCATCATGTTTATTTTCGCTTAATAAAATTAAACTATTAAGGTAATTAGCCATTGGGTTTTTAGAAAATCTCGCAAGAACAGGGGTTACAAGTTCTTTCGCTTTTTTAAAGTCATTATTAACTAGCAAAGCTTGAGCTAATGGCAAATTGATGTTCAATACGTTAGGGTTATTTTTCTTATACGCACTATAAACTGTTATCATACCGTCAATATTATTCGACCGCCTTAATAGATCGCCCATCACAAGCAGTTCAATATCGGATGTGGAATTGTCAATTAGTGGTGAAACATCTAAGCTTGTAAGAGTGTTGCTATTAAATGCTTCAAAGACGCTAAATACGGCCGTGTCGCCTTCTATTCTTTCTAAATCTATAGAGTTTGATAGTGCGACGCTAGACCACGCTTCTGCCAACATACAATCGCGACAAGTACTGTTTTTATCTATAAGTCTTTGGAAACTGCTATCAAAACTAAGGATAGCTATTTGTGCGTTTAAGCTCTCAGCTTTGCTCTGTTCGGATGGGGTTAGCGCTTCAATATCTACTTTTTCGAGTTGCTGTTTGGCACCAATTATGTTGCCATTTAGTAAGTAAACTTCTGTAAGCAATAGTCTGAGTTCAGATGTTGGCTCCTCACTCATCGCTTGTTTAATTAATACTTCAGCCTCTTTTGATTGCCCATTCTCAAGTGCAACTTTGGTTTCTTGAATGTAATCTTGGTGAGCCTTTGGTGTGCATCCAATACAAGTTAATAGAGCGAGAGCAGCAAATTGAATATTTTTTTTTAGCATTTTAAAACTTCTAACGTCCGTGAGTTTACCTTGATAAAGGTATCGTGCTTTTTAATAAGTGACAAGAAGTATTAAGATAGTATAAAAAAAAGCCGGATTAAAATCCGGCTTTTCTTATAAAGACAATGATTACTTTTGCTTTCTACGGCGAGCTGTTAAGCCCAAGCCCAGCAAGCCGAATGCAGCCATCGCTAGCGTAGTAGGAGCAGGTACAAGCGTGGTCTGAACCGTTGATGATTGAGTAATGGTCAACTGATAAGTACCAGCACTAACGTTTGCCCAGCCTGATGTGAAAGTCTCGCCGTTACCTGAACGAACAAGTAAGTCGCCTAAACCAGGTTGATCAATTGCGATATCGTTAAATGTCACGCCTGATGGGCCATCTGTAAGAGACACTGTATCTCCAGTGACAAGGTTCGCAAGTTGAATTCCAAATGTCGCTTTAGCTGTAGCTGTAGCCGCTCTTAAACTATCATTAGCGATATCCGGCGAGATAAATGCATCAACTAAGTAATCCATCAAAGCACTAAATCGCACATTAATATCTGTCAACGCATCGAGTGTAAATTGCGTAAGGATATCGTTTGCGATGTTACTATTGGCACCCGCGCTTTCATCGTTACCAGCAGCAATGCCCGCATCCGCATATGTAAAACCGCTAGCACCAGAACCTAGCGCACTGCCTGAAACTTGAGCGTCAGCCACTGAATAGTAAAAAGCGTCACTCGCAACTAAATTGCCACCATCAACAGACTGACCATTGTTGGTAAGACCTAAAACTCCGCAAGAAGAACCTAGGCAGAGTAAGTCTGCATCAGAATCAGCTGTGGCAGAGGATTTTGAATCTAAGTCTGAATCTGAAGCGCCATTGTTATCAGCGAACGTGCTTGTTGACCTTGTGCCACCCGGAAGGATAGAAATAAAGTCAAGAGGGTTAACTGGATCAGGTACCAAGTCGCCGTCAGTATCGATTTGAACAAGAAGATCATTTAATTCTAAATAAGCTGTTGCTGATACTCCAGCTGTTGCATTCGAAGCTGTAACAAGAGCTCCCGCAATCGCTGCATATTTGATAGTTGTTGCAAATTTCATTTTCCACGCTCCGTTGTTTTGAACAGTAGGTCTGTTATACGTGTTAACATAAGCATGCAACGTGCCATTTTTTAAGCGATTGATTTTATAGGTTTTATTTCATTCGCGTTTACGTGTTGTAAAATTTTTAGACACTAATTGATATTTTGAAGGAGAGATGACATTACAAGGATCAAAATAAGATTTAAGTTCAGGGAGCTCAAAAGGTAGCGGTAGATGCTGTCGATTGAGAAAGTGATTGGAAAGCGTAGACATTCTATACTGAAGGAAGCCCATGGAAGCACACTTAAGCATTATTTCTTGATAGCAAGCTAAAGCTTGTTCTTCCTCCTTCTCTTTTTGTCTATCCCATGAAAGAGATAATACACACTCCATTGTTCTTTCATTTATAAGGGTTACTGAGATTGGACTTTCTAAACTATACTTCTTACATGTTTCACTCATGATAGAAGTAATTAATTTAAAATCTTTGCTCGATATTTCAGAGCAGGGCGCGCCCCATAGCAAACCTACTTTGTCTTGACTTGGATTGGGCACGTTATCTGTTAACTTTTGAAGGTTTCTCCAATAAATGGTTCGAAGAAATTCATTGCTAGGAGTCCCTTGTTTTATTTTACATAATTCTATTAGGCTCTTTCTCAGAGCAAGTTTAGCGCCTATTTTTCTGGCTATACCACTATTACTGGAAACTAGTTTTTTAACTAAAGCTCTATTATATTTAGGAGTAATAGACAGCGTTTTCTTAATAAAGCTGAGCTTTTCTTTGTCAATGAATAAAGGTTTTACACCTAGTTTTTTCATCGCGGTCTTAAGATCTTTAATATGCGCTTTGACTTGGTTTTTGGTTCCGTACATCCCTCCTGAAAGCGTCCAATCATCTAAACCGAATTTGCGGATCAACTTGTTTAACTCTTCGTAATCATACGATTTAATTAGATTTGGAAATTCTACAGCAAGTAATTGGAGTGTCTTCATGTTGTTTCCAATGTGTGCAGCACTGTGTATGGTGTTTTGTTTTCTCAGGATTGCACAAGTATCAATCATTTGATCAATATCTTCTTCTTTGAATGGTATGAAGTAAGCAACGAAACAATCAGGTTTTTTCAAAAGCTTAATTGTAAGGTTTGTTACAATTGAGACATTATTTTGAATCACGAGACCTGTCAGGTCAGGGCCGATGCTATAGGTTCTGGTTGCTATTTTCCCGTCAATTTCAAATGATGTACCATCGGTTGATGTCACAAAATGTGTAGGTGCTTCTTCTTTATTGTTGGGAGTGATAATTTCTGCATGCAGAATATTCTTAGCGTGCTCAGCGAGTGGAGTATGACCAAAACCCCGTTCAAGATAGTTTCCGATGACGCTTGCAAATTTTGGCGCTCCAGTAGTGTCATGTATATGGATATCACCGTTTTTTATTAAAAATTCACTAATGGCTTCTTGTGATACTCCTGGTTCTACTGTTATGTGTCCACTTGATTTCTTGTAGTAACTTATTCTTTTAAACTCACTTAAATCCAAGGCAATACAATTTGAAGCGTAGGGCTCTTTACCTCCATAACCTAAGTTGGCGCCTCTACTGTAGGGGTGAACAGCAAATCCATTGCATTTTGCAAGTTCTATTATCTTAATTATTTCCATATATCGCAAAGAGCCATCGGATTCGGAAGGGTATGGTTTAACGACCAATATAGCTGAATTTTTTTCTGGATACGTGATGTACGCATCGTTAGTGTCGACAAATAATATCTGTGATGACCGAAAGCCAGAAGTTAGTAGAAGGTTTTTCAGCTGCTCAAACCCAAAGTCTAATGTTCTCATAAATAGTTCCTAACGCGCCTGAAAAATATCGCAAGACTGGAATGCAATGTATTTGGTAAAGAGCACCAGGCTCGGCAAAAGTAATTAGAGTGTTTAGACGCTTCTCTAGTCTCGAGGATACTTCTCAACTTGATGCTGTATGTTTTTCAACATTATTTTAAAGCTAGGCCTTAAATTAGCGTAGAGCAGCGATGGATTGATATAATAGGGTGCACGCCTACCATGATAGTCAATAACGGGACCAACCTGCTCAAACTGAATGCCCACAAACCTCATACTTCGGGCAAGACGTGGTTCCATCATAACATACGTATGTTTGATATTATTGTGCATAACTAAAGCAGCAGCAGAGAAGTAAAGCCCGATTGCGATAAAGGGGAAACACCTTAATTCATTTTCAGAGTACGTATGTTCATTAATTACACCTGTCGCAGCACCAGAAAACCGGTCCATCTGACGCTTCCGAAACTCAAGTGGAACTGCGAGTCGAGATATCTCGCAAATGTCTTTCCGTGCAAAGTTACGTGGGTTCAGAGTTTCATGAGTAATTGAATTAATGCAGTATTTCTCAATAGGGAGAAGTTGGTTTTCTATCTGGGGTCTAACCAAACGTACTGTCCCAGCATAGTGACCTGAGCCTTTATGTCTTATTAAACAAGGGCTCGAGAATTTATCGAATTCGTCAGTTTCAAGACAATTGTTTTTGAGTGGTTCAAACTCGAGCTCTTCACAATAAACTTTATGTCTAATATTAAAGCTCTCAGTACGTGTATTTTCGGACTGCGCAACTACTGGCTCTAAGAACTCGGAAAAGTGTTTTGAGATAAACTTGGCTTCTTGGAGTTTTTCCAACCCCCCAAGAGCCTTTCCCAATTTACTGTCCCGGCCGACAATTGACTTCACGCGTCCTATTATTGTTTTATTAGCCACTAAACTTTGGTCCACACAAAAAACGTCCTTCAAAACAGTCTAGCAAATCTTTTCGATAATTTGCCTAATCCTTTTATACTATTTTTCCAAAACATGGTATTTCACTATTGCCAAGTATTCGTATATCGCTCTTCTAGTGCGCTCTAATGCTAGAATTGAAGGAAGTGAAAGAAAAGGATTTAATTCTCCAGAGCTTTGAAAATCAACTTGAAAAATCTCTGAGCTTATATCAGCGTTTTTTAGTATCTGAGCTAATCGATATTGGTGAGTGGCGCTTGTTATGGTTACTAGAGTTATGTGGCCAAATCTAGTTTTTAATGCTTCAACCTCTGATAGTGAGTCGGTACCTTCAGGTATTGAAATCACTTTATCAGGCGTTACCCCTAATGTTTCAAGAAATTGCTTTGCTTTTTCTGAATATTTAACATCTTTATCAGCAAGGAAGCTTCCCCCCGTAACTATAATCGGGATTTTCAATTCATCAGAAAAAATCTTAGCTTGAATCAACCGTTGGATTGAACACTCGTGCCAACGCGAAACTTCTGGTAGATCGTATTGCGTTTGATAATAGCATGCAGGAACAAATATAGCGTCACTTCTAGTTAAATCGGATGAATGATAGCGTTTGCTGTTGTACTCTAACGGATAAAGTAAAACGTTTGCCACCCATGGTTGAGAGCAAACCATCAACACAAGTACACCCATTAACAAAATTTTCTTCCCAGTGTTCAAATAATTTGCCCGTTTGAAAGCATATGACATAAGTATTAGCAATACGCTGATAGTTAGGGGGGATATCAAAAGCAGAATTATTTGTTTTAAAAAATCCATTGTTATCTTACGGTGTACCTTGGTTAAAGTTATTAAGCTAACGCTCAACTGGGAAAAAATACATGAAAACTTTAATTATTTGGATTTTAGTGCTGTTGGGATTACTGACTCAGAGTGTAGCAGCAGATAATGATGTAACCTCTTTTACTTCTATTGTGAAATCAGTCTCCAAAGGAACTGTTGCCGTAGCTGTCGATGCGCCAATTAAGCACAGTGCACCAAGGGTATTAGGGACGGGGTTTATTGTAGCAAACGGTTTTTTCGCAATTACAAATTATCACGTGGTATCTGAAGATTTAGACCCCACAATAGTTGAAAGTTACGTAGTCCTAAGTGGCGAAGGTACAGTAGTAAAAAAAATTAAAGCAGAAGTCTTAAAGATTGATCCTAAGCATGATTTAGCATTGTTAAAGTTGGACTCCCCCTTACCTGCATTGAAACTTGGAGATGATGAATTGTTAGAACCTGGGTCAGAAATCGCGTTAACGGGCTTCCCAATTGGCGCTATTTTGGGTTTATATCCTGCTACACACAGAGGGTATATTTCTGCAATAACGCCAGACGCAATCCCAGCGTTAAATAGCAACCAATTAACTAATACCATGATGGCACGCTTAAAGAACGTAAGCCTAATTTATCAACTGGATGCAATTGCTTATCCAGGCAACAGTGGCAGTCCCTTGTATGACCCTCGAACAGGAGAGGTAATTGGTGTAATAAACAAAGTTCTAGTAAAAGATACAAAAGAAAGTGCACTTGCTTCACCAACTGGTATTTCATATGCAGTACCTATTCGGTTTGTAACCACCCTGTTGAGGGGAGCAACAAATTAACTCTAGAACAGTAATTAGATATTTTATGGTGCATTATTTGCTAACTGTTTTTTATTTTCTTAATTCAAACTATAAAAACTTTGCCGACCAAGAGCTGAGCTTTATGTAGCATAGTTAACTGACAAGGCTAGTTTTATAGAAGTAGGTTGTATAAGACTTCTGTCGCTCGTTTGAACTAGAATAAAGCACGAGCGTATCAGTGATACTTTAATTTAAAATACGAAATCCAAGGGATTAATAAATGAAAATCTTAGTCACCGGAGCAGCTGGTTTCATTGGTGCAGCTGTATCGCAATACCTTATCAATCGTGGTGACCAAGTTGTCGGGATTGACAACATTAACGATTATTACGATGTGAATTTAAAGCATGCTCGTCTAGACGAGATTAAATCATCTACTGCTGCTGATTTATTTTCATTTATCGAGATGGGGGTAGAAGAGCGCGACAAAATGGCTGCGCTTTTCGAAGAACACAAGTTCGATAGGGTAGTCCATTTAGCTGCCCAAGCCGGCGTGCGTTATTCTCTTGAAAATCCTAACGCTTACGTCGACTCAAATATTGTTGGCTTTGTGAATATTCTAGAAGGGTGTCGCCATAATAACGTCGAGCATTTGGTGTACGCGTCATCTAGCTCGGTCTACGGTGCGAATGAGACTATGCCGTTTTCAGAACAGCATAACGTAGATCATCAAGTTAGCCTGTATGCCGCTTCTAAAAAAGCGAACGAGTTAATGGCGCATACTTACAGCCATTTGTATAACTTGCCTACCACTGGGCTACGCTTTTTCACTGTTTACGGCCCTTGGGGGCGTCCAGACATGGCGCTATTCAAGTTCACCAAAGCTATTTTGGAAGGGAAAACAATTCAGGTATACAACTTCGGAAACCACCGTCGTGATTTCACCTATATAGACGATATTGTTGAAGGCGTAATTCGATCATTGGATAATGTGGCTAAACCTAACGAGAACTGGGACGGTAGCAATCCAGACCCAAGCACAAGTAAAGCACCATATAAGGTATATAACATTGGCGCGCAAACGCCCGTACACCTTTTGAAGTTTATTGAAACCCTCGAAAGTGCATTGGGTATTGAGGCGAAGAAAGAACTTCTTCCTATGCAGCCAGGCGATGTGCCTGACACCTATGCTGATGTGTCGTCGCTCGTTGAAGATACTGGATACCAGCCATCTACCGATGTTGAAACAGGCGTAAAAGCGTTTGTCGACTGGTATCGCGACTTTTATAAAGTGTAAGCGCTTGCGACTTATAATTACTTTCTGAAACCGTTAAAGTGCACTGCTTCTCATAAATTCCGCACACTTTTTGGGCAAGAACTCTTTCGTGGTTGCATAACCGAGCTCAAAAAGTGTGTTCTTAATTTCAGGTGTAAGCGAAAAATCTACCGCGGAAATCTCCCCGGTATTCACCACCACCGTATTGTGCCAATACTTCGCATTGACGTACTCCCTGGATATTGCCGTCATAAACGTGCGAATAAGCATGCTGATGTATTGGGGCAGTTGAAGTAAGTTCTTTTTAATGGCCTTGCGTTTTTGTTCGGTGCTTTGCAGTCTGAAGCATACTGATGGCGTGCCATCGCCTCGCCAATCTTCAAACAGCGCATCTTCAGACAATATAGCGCCGTCTACTAGCAGGTGCTCTTTAAAGGGTTTGAACGAGAAGATGAGCGGTATCGACATAGAGTACCGCACTGCTTCTGACACTTTCATATCTGGAGAGGTTTGCTTGTTGAACAAAACTGGTCCGCCGCCGTTTACGTCGGTAGCGAGAATATGCAGGTTGAGTGGGAGGTCGGCAAACACTGCGCCTTCCAACTGTTCGTCAATCCATCGTTGAAATACGTCGCCAGAAGAAAGTCCGCCTTCCCGGAGTAATCTAACGAGTGAAAATTCAGTGAATTGCTTGAAATCAGTAACCAGTGCGAGTTCTCGCATTTGCTCCACAGTGTAACCTTTGGCATAAAGCGAAGCGATAATCGAGCCACCCGATACACCCACTAAGGTGTCGAAGCCTACGTTCATGTCCTGCAGCGCTTTAATGATGCCGATATGGGCGCTCAATCTTGTTCCTCCACCTGAAAAGATGGGCACAATTTGCGTGACGTTCGCCTGTAATAAATTATTCGGTATTGCTGCCGAGGCTATCTGCATGTGCATACTCCAAACTAAGGAGGCTTTGCGCTAAGTGTTTAGTTCCAACGGAATAACAAACGCTGCGCCCCACACCATAAAAGCGTAGTTTACTCATGCATTATCAGCAAAGTATCAAGGGGGAGATAAGCGATATCTTTAGTCTAAAGTGTTGCCATATCACTACACAGTTCGCTTTTGAGTGTGTTTGCGAAGTGATTTCACGTGTCGCGACAATAAATGCAAACGCATTAGTAATACGCCAGCAATAAATAAAAAGGCTCACTGCTGTTTACTAACAGAGTGAGCCTTATTCAAATGCGTCTGATGAGGCTTGAAACTAGCTAGCTGATTCTTTGGTATTTTACCGTATGGAATATAGCTTTTAGTTTCCAATTCTTAGCCCTCATATTTTGTGCTAGCTCGCCGCAAGTTTTGCCTTCATTTCGCGGCGACGGGCGTGCAGTAAGGGTTCTGTGTAACCGCTAGGCTGCTCTTTACCTTTGAAGATTAGATCGCTTGCGGCTAAGAAGCCAATTGAGCTGTCTAAATCAGGTGCCATCGGGATATATTCAGGGTCGCCGGCATTTTGCTCATCTACCAGAGTCGCCATACGAGTCAAAGACTCTTTTACTTGATCGACACTTACAATACCGTGCTCAAGCCAGTTAGCGATGTGCTGAGATGAAATACGTAACGTCGCGCGGTCTTCCATCAAGCCTACATTGTTGATGTCAGGAACTTTCGAGCAGCCTACGCCTTGGTGAACCCAGCGTACAACGTAGCCCAAGATACCTTGAACGTTGTTATCAATCTCACGTTTTATGCTTTCACGTGTTAGCGTAGAAGCGTCCTCCAAAAGTGGAATGGTCAAAATATCGGCAAGACCATCGAAGTTTTGATCTAACGACTTTTGAACGTCAAATACATTTACATCGTGATAATGAAGCGCATGTAGTGTCGCAGCAGTAGGAGAGGGTACCCAGGCAGTATTCGCGCCGGCCTTCGGGTGGCCGATTTTAGTACTCATCATATTTTGCATTTCATCAGGTATAGGCCACATGCCTTTACCGATTTGTGCTCTGCCTGAAAGGCCACAACGAAGGCCTACGGCAACGTTGGCAGTTTCATAAGCCTTGATCCACGCCATTGATTTAAGCGCGGCTTTTTCTGCGAAAGGCCCTGCAAGCATTGAGGTATGAATTTCATCACCAGTTCTGTCTAAGAAACCCGTGTTAATGAACACAACGCGTGAAGTAGCCTCGGCAATACATGCTTGTAAATTGATACTTGTGCGGCGTTCTTCATCCATTATGCCCATTTTAAGGGTGTTAGCTGGAACATCGATAATCGCTTCGATAGCGCCAAACAATGCGTTAGAGAATGCAACTTCTTCTGGCCCGTGCATTTTAGGTTTAACAATATAAATACTGCCTTCGCGGCTGTTTTTAAATTTGCTGTTTCCTAAAAGATCATGCTTTGCGATAAGTGAAGTGACTAAACCGTCCATGATCCCCTCTGGCACTTCTTCGCCGTCAAAGAGCATAGCATTGTTAGTCATAAGGTGGCCCACGTTTCTAACAAACATAAGGCTTCGACCAGAAAGTACTAGTTCGCCATCTTTTAGCTCGTCTTGTGAAGCGTGTTTAGACGGCTGGTAGCTTCTATCGTCATGCATAGCGCGAACAAGCTGCTTGCCGCCCTTTGTCATTTCAATGCTTAGAGAGCCTTTCATTAAGCCTAACCAGTTGCTATACACCAAGGTTTTGTCTTCAGCGTCAACAGCAGCAACGGAATCTTCGCAGTCCATAATGGTGGTTAATGCAGCTTCAACCAGTACGTCTTTTACGTTTGCGGCATCGCTCTCGCCAATAGGGTGAGTCGGGTCTAGTTGAATTTCAAAATGCAGACCGTTGTGTGCAAATAGCAGGCTTGACGGTGCGCTAATGTCACCTTGGTATCCTTGCCATTGCTCTGTGTTTGCTAAGGTGGTTTCATCGCCGTCGATAAGAGTGATCGCCAATTTACCCGATTCAATCTTATACTCAGTAACGTCAGCGTGGCTGCCTTTCGCAAGGGGGATCATGCTATCTAGATAGTCTTTCGCTTTCGCAACTACTTTGGCGCCGCGTACGGGGTTGTAGCTTTTTCCCGCTTCTGCTCCACCTTCATTGCTGATGACATCAGTGCCGTATAGTGCGTCGTAAAGGCTTCCCCAACGGGCATTTACCGCGTTAAGTGCATAGCGAGCGTTATTGATTGGCACGACTAGCTGAGGGCCTGCCATTGTTGCTATTTCGGCGTCTACATTTTGTGTTTGTGCACTTACTTGTGACGGCTGCTCAACAAGGTAACCAATGCTTTTTAGGAAGTCGGTATATTCGTTTCCGTTTACTGGGTTACCAGCTTTATGATAATCGTCGATAGCGCGCTGAAGCTGTTCTCGCTTTTCTAATAGTGCGCGATTTTGAGGAATGAATTTTTCGAAGAGGGTTTCTGCACCTTGCCAAAAGGTGTCTTTATCTACGCCTGTGCCAGGAAGTGCCTGTTCATTAATAAAGTTATCGAGTTGTTCGGCAACCTGTAATCGGCCTCTAGTAATATATCCTTGCATAACTACCTCTATACATTTGTCTGTTCACCCAGTGTAGTGTGTATAGAGATAGTTTTTTAATTTATGGTTTGTATTTCTGCCATATATTTTGTGAATGTTTAACCCGCATTCATTTCGCTAGCTACATCGCTGATTAAGCGGCGCAACCAAATGTGACCTGCGTCGTGGTGAAGTAGGGCACTCCACGCCATTTTTAGCGCAATAGGTGGTATGTCGAAAGGCGGCTCTTTAATCACCACATCAGGGTCGTGTTTGAATAAACGTGCCGCTTTGCTTGGTAAGGTAGCAATGAGTTTTTGCTTTTTCGCAATCTGAAGCGCTGCATGGTAATGACGAGTAAATACGCGAATAGCACGCTGTTTGCCAATTTTTGTAAGCTCTGCGTCAACCCAACCCAATTTTTGTACTTCATTTGGATCAATACCTACACCCACGCCAAACCCAGTTTTACTTACCCAAATATGCTGGGCACTCAAATAGCCTTCTAGGTTGCATCTTTCTACTAGCGGATGGTCGGAACTCATTACGCAGCTAAAGGTGTCATACCAGATAACTTTTTGGTGAAACGACAAAGGCAATTCATCGAAGCGGTTAATTGCCATGTCCACTTTACCTTGCTCGACATCGTGAAACGTCACGTCACTCGGCGTAATAAGGTCAAGCGTAATATTGGGCGCTAAATCCGCCAGTCTTCCAACAAGTTCAAGTAACAAGGTACTCTCTGCATAGTCACTGGTCATAATGCGGAAGGTTCGGTCGCTGGTTAACGGATCGAAATCAGTCTCGGGTTGAATAGAGCTTTCCAATCGACTAAGCACATCGCGAATAATGGGTTGTAGTTCAAGCGCGCGCTTAGTGGGGGTCATCCCATCGCTGGTACGAACTAAAAGTGGATCTTTAAATAGATCGCGAAGGCGCTTCAGGCCGTTACTCATTGCTGGCTGAGTAATGCTTAGCTGGTTTGCAGCTTTCGTTACACTTCCTTCGCGCAACAGCACATCTAAATAAACCAATAAATTCAGGTCGACCTTCGCTATATTCATTATTCTAATGCTCTTTTTAAACCTAATTAAACATAGCTATTATAAAGCTTTTTTATTTCAATGTCAGATAAGCGTTTAGTCTTAAATTGGCCGCCGTTATACCTATAAGGTATTGAAATATAGTTGGTATATTGTTTTTTTATGAAATTTAGAAAAATATGGCTTTTTTTGTTTTATGCAAAAAGCATAAGTGAAGTGAATGACGCGCACAAAAAAGGGCACCCGAAGGTGCCCTGTAGGAAAGGTTGGGATGCTTTCCGTTTAACTCATTGCCTGTTTACGTTATACGTCAAACTGGTTCATGGTGTTATCTTCACCAGACGCTTTAAGTGCACCTTCACCAGAGAAGTACTCTTTGTGTGTATCACCTAGGTCAGAACCTGCCATCGCTTGGTGCTTAACGCACGCTAGACCTTGGCGAATTTCTTGACGCTGAACACCGCGAACATAAGCAAGCATACCTTCTTCACCGAAGTAACCTTTTGCAAGGTTGTCAGTAGACAGCGCTGCAGTGTGGTAAGTCGGTAGCGTGATAAGGTGGTGGAAGATACCCGCTTCGCGTGCTGCGTCAGCCTGGAAGCTCTTAATCTTCTCGTCCGCTGCTGCTGCAAGTTCGCTGTCATCATAGTCAGCAGACATAAGTTTCGCGCGGTCGTAGCCAGATACGTCTTTGCCTTCTTCTGTCCAAGCATCAAACACTTGCTGACGGAAGTTAAGCGTCCAGTTGAATGATGGAGAGTTGTTATAAACCAGCTTTGCGTTTGGTACTTGTTCGCGAATAGCGTTAACCATTTCAGCAATTTGGCCAACGTGAGGTTTTTCAGTTTCAATCCAAAGCAAGTCAGCGCCGTGCTTAAGTGACGTTACGCAGTCAAGTACTACACGGTCAAAACCTGTGTTGTCTTTAAAGCGGAACAAGCCGTTTGGTAGGCGCTCAGGTTTAACCAGCTTGCCACCTTGTTTAAGCACCAAATCACCTTCAGTTAGGTCTTCAACACCCGCAACTTCGGTAGTTTTAAGGAACGCATTGTACTGAGCAGCTAAGTCGCCTTCTGATGTAGATACTGGGATCTTCTGAGTAAGACCAGCACCTAGTGAGTCAGTACGTGCAACAATTACACCTTCATCAACACCTAGTTCAAGGAATGCATAGCGTACTGCATTGATTTTCGCTAGGAAGTCTTCGTGTGGCACGGTTACTTTACCGTCTTGGTGACCACATTGCTTCGCGTCCGATACTTGGTTCTCAATTTGGATACAGCATGCACCTGCTTCAATCATTTGCTTTGCAAGTAGGTAGGTTGCTTCTTCGTTACCAAAGCCCGCATCGATATCTGCGATAATTGGAACTACGTGAGTTTCGTAATTGTCGATTTCAGCTTGAATCGCAGCTACATCACCACCGTTTTTCTTCGCGTCGTCTAGCTTGTGGAAAAGGTCGCCTAATTCACGCGCATCTGCTTGGCGAAGGAAAGTATAAAGTTCTTCGATAAGCGCAGACACTGATGTTTTTTCATGCATTGATTGGTCAGGAAGAGGACCAAATTCAGAGCGAAGTGCTGCTACCATCCAGCCTGAAAGGTAAAGGTAGCTTTTGTTAGTTGTGCCTTGATGCTTTTTAACTGAAAGCATTTTTTGTTGGCCTACGAAGCCATGCCAGCAGCCTAGTGACTGTGTGTACTGAGACGAATCTGCGTCGTATTCAGCCATGTCTTTGCGCATAATGCTTGCAGTGTAGCGAGCAATGTCTAAACCTGTTTTAAAACGGTTTTGAACCTTCATGCGTGCAGCGAATTCTGGGTTGATACCTTCCCAAGTTCCGTTTTGTGCTGCCTTTAATGTGGCGAAGTTATCAATGTCTTGTTGATATTGCGACATGAGCGTCTCTCCCGACTATAATTAAAATACTTAACGTTGTTTATGTTTACGCTGTAGGGCGTTCCCGTTGATTCCATTTCATCCTAGTGCCGGATTTGGAATAATAGAAATATATATTTTGCATTGCGGTCATTTATTTTGTGAATGACTGGCGCCGAGAGAAGTCTAGATACTGTAAATCTTTGACACCTATGTTTGATGGTTTTAAGGCAATGGGGCAGCAGTGGGGTAAGAAGTGGTCGGTAATAAATAACTTACGTAGGTTGCAAATGCTTGCTGGTGTTGACTATTTCGTCTGTCTATTAGCTAAAAGGGTAATAGCTTTGCCGGTGTGAGCAAGGTAAATTTAGGCGTAAAGCTTCACGCTAAATAATCTTGTCCGATACGAGGGCGCTTTTGTTTTAGCTTGTTGATATATAATATGAAAAGTGGGTGTTATGAGTAGTAGTGTATTGTCGTCAGTTGACCAAAGAACCAAGCTTGTTGGCGAAAACAGGCTTGAGCTTTTGATGTTTCAACTGGGAACGCGACACATTTTTGCCATGAACGTCTTTAAAATTAAAGAAGTTATAAACGTACCCAAGCTCAATATAATGCCGGGTTCACATCACAACCTGAAAGGCGTGATGAACTACCGAGGAAGCTCCATTCCAATTATAGACTTGCGTCAGGCAATCAAAATGCGCGGTGCAGCTACGCAAGCAACAGCGAAGAATGTCATTATCACTGAATATAACAGAAGCGTGCAGGGCTTCATTATTGGTGAAGTGAAAAACATAGTGAATACATCGTGGGGAACCATTCAACCACCCCCTAGCGGCATTGGAAAATCCAATTATTTAACCGCCATAACTCAGGTGAATGTTGAGGGTAAACAAGAGCTGGTAGAAATCATCGATGTTGAAAAAGTACTCGCGGAAATCATCGATTACGACACATCTATCTCTGAAGAAGTGCTAGATAAAGACATTGTTAACCACTTCTTAGGCAAGAAAGTGTTGATAGTAGATGACTCAAGCACAGCAAGAAAACAGATTAAAGATACGTTAGAGCAGCTAGGTATAACAATCATCGAACGTAAAAACGGCGCTGAAGCGTTAGCGCTGCTGACGAAGTGGGCCGATGAGGGGAAGAATCCAACCGACGAAATTTTGCTAATGTTTACCGACGCAGAAATGCCAGAAATGGACGGCTATCGGCTTACTTCCGAAGTGCGTAACGATCCTCGTATGAGCAATTTATTTATAGCACTCAACACATCATTAAGCGGAAGCTTCAACGACGCCATGGTAGAAAAAGTTGGATGCAACAGGTTTATCTCCAAATTCCAGCCCGACATGCTCGTTGACGTGGCACAACAGCGCATGCGCGAATACCTCTCATCACAAAATAAGTAGTCGCTTCCTTCTTAAAAGTTGCTAATTTAATGAGATGACCATCTGGTCATCTCATGCTTGCGTTATTTTGTCCAAAAGCTTTGAGCATCTTGCCAGCCTGCTTTACACTATTGCATCTTATCGCTTTGCTAACACCATTATGATCACCAAAGAATCATTCGCGATAGTGTCGTTATTGTTGTATCTGCGGGTATCCAGGCCAGTAGGTACCTTACTTACTCAGGGAAGTTTAAATGATTAAACAATTTGTTCGCACATCACTACTAAGTTGTGCGTCTATTGCTGTTCTTGCGGGTTGTGGTATCACTGAATCTATGACCGAATCAGCAAGTGCAACCGGTACGCAAACTAAAGGTGTACCGAAAAATATAATAATGGTTGTAGCCGACGGTATGGGGCCTGCCTATACCACGGCTTATCGTAATTATGTAGATGACCCGTCAACACCGAAAATCGAATCGGTTGTGTTTGACGATATTTTAGTGGGCAATGCTTCCACGTATCCTGCGCAAGTATCTGGTTACGTTACTGATTCAGCCGCTGCTGCAACCGCTCTTGCTACTGGCGTTAAGTCATACAACGGTGCAATTGGTGTTGATGTAAATAAACAACCAGTAAACTCTGTTATGTACCATGCTAAGAGTAAAGGCATGCGTACTGGTTTGGCAGTAACGTCTCAAATTGTTCATGCGACACCTGCGTCATACATTGCGCATAACGAAAGCCGTAAGAACTACAACGAAATAGCTGAAGATTTCTTTGATGTTCGCGTGGACGGTAAGTTTGTCGCTGACGTGATGCTAGGCGGTGGAACGTCTTACTTTGAACGCGATGACAGAGATATTTTGGCGCAGTTTATTGATGCTGGCTACGAATATGCCGATTCATATAACCGTCTGGCTTCAGTGCCTGCGGGAAGTAATGTTCTCGGTCTGTTTGCTCCAGTAGCGCTGCCTGCGGTATTAGATGACAAGCGCAAAAATCGTCTTGAGTACCTAACTCAACATGCTATTAAACACTTAGAAAACGACAATGGGTTCTTTCTTCTCGTTGAAGCAAGCCAAGTAGATTGGGCTGGTCACGCAAACGATATCGCGTCTGCCATGGCTGAGATGCACGATTTAGCGCAAACCATGGAATATTTGCGAGATTATGTAAAAGCACACCCTGACACTCTTGTTATCTTGACGGCGGATCACAGCACAGGTGGCTTAACCATTGGCGCAAACGGCGACTACCGCTGGAGCCCTGAACATCTTAAGTCTATGTCAGCCTCGGTAATGACAATTGCTTTAGAGATGGCAAATGAAGAGAACCCTGGCGAATTTGTGGCGCAGAAGCTTGGCTTGTCGTTGAATGAAGAAGAGCTTGCCACGCTAGATAGCGTATCAAATCAAGATGATGAAACTCGCTTCATGGCAGTAAAAACCTTCTTAGACACCAAAACAAACACGGGGTGGACAACAGGCGGTCACACTGGTGTAGATGTTGAAGTATTTGCTTTTGGTGCTGGTTATCAATCGCTTATGGGGCAAATTGATAACACGGATATTGCAAAAACAATCTTCAGTTTTATCGATAAAAAACAGCCAGTAATAATCGATTCCGATTCAAATAAAGTATCAGAAAAGGTATCGACCAACATTGAGCTTACGTCAGACGAAGATGATGATGGCTTGTGTGACTTTAAGGAAGATTGGCGCTGCAACTAATCGCTACATTGTTTGTATAGAAATTAAAGCGCCAGCGTTTTTATAACAAGGCGCTTTATTTTTATCTGTGGTAAACAGGAAAGGGGAACTATGAAAAACGAAATGCTGGCACTACTTCAAGATATCTATGATGAAGTTGAACCCATGTTGGGCATGGGAAAAGTTGCCGACTACATCCCTGCGTTGGCCACGGTTAATCCACGGCAATTTGGCATTTCAATTTGCGATACAAACGGTCAAATAACGTCGATAGGCGATGCGAGCGTTCCTTTTTCTATTCAAAGTATCTCAAAAGTCTTTAATCTTGTTTTAGCTATCAATCACTATGGTGAAACCATGTGGGAGCGAGTTGGATGCGAGCCATCCGGTCTGCCGTTTAATTCTCTTGTACAGTTGGAATATGAAAACGGTGTTCCCCGCAACCCCTTCATTAATGCCGGTGCGCTGGTGGTTAGTGATATGGTGCAATCTCGGTTTGCTTCCCCTTATATTGCCATGCGAGATTTCGTAAGACGCTTAAGCTGTAACGGCGATATCGTGGTAAACAAGGTGGTGGCGGAGTCTGAATACGAGCATCGTTCTCGCAATGCAGCAATGGCATATTTGATGAAAGCCTACGGAAATTTTGAAAACGAAGTGGAAGATGTGCTTCGTAATTATTTTCACAACTGTGCGCTAGAAATGAGTTGTGAGGACTTGGCGCGCTCAACGAGCTTTCTTGCTAACGCAGGTTTTTCTACTTGCGCAAATGAAAAGGTGCTAACGCCTTATCAAACCAAACAAGTGAACGCGCTTCTGGCGACTAGTGGTATGTATGACGAAGCTGGGAGCTTTGCTTTTAAAGTAGGCTTGCCGGGTAAAAGTGGCGTAGGTGGAGGGATAGTGGCTGTTGTACCAGGACGCTTTTCAATATGCGTATTTTCGCCAGCGCTTAATAGCGTGGGTAATTCTCAGCTAGGTGTGGCGGCTTTGACATCGCTAAGTGAACGCATCAATTGGTCTATTTATTAGGGGCTATTACGCTTCGCTGTATATCAAAGGTCAACAGGCCTTAGTAGCCTGTCAATTCCATAAAGCCGCTCCCTGAATGGGAGCCTTTTATATCCACTCGCCCTTCATAATAGGGAAATAAGCTGTTATTCCATTGGCTTTCCTTGAACGGGCGAATGGATAGGTCGATATCTTTTTCTGGTATTTGAATGCGCCAAGCGGTGGGAACAGAGCGAGCTGACTCTCCCTCGTTGATTGTTTCATAGGCCGTTGGCGTAATTGATACGTTGGCTTGGTCGATAGTTTCTTTCGTGCCATTTTCCGCTATATAGCTAGCCGTTGTGAATATTTCGCTGTGTTTGCTTTTGCTATTTTTCATGTTTTCATTCATGGCGTGCATGCGAAACGCCATCAATTTACTTCCATCGTCTAAATGCAGCGAAAACCAATCCCATCCCATGGCTTCACTGTTGGCTAGGTGGCTCGTCCATTCGTGATCAAACCAGCCTTTACCCGCAACTTTTACGCTATTGCCCTCTATGTTTAACGTACCTTCCGCGTTAATGAACGGCTGGCTGTAATAGTAGGAGCGAAGGCGTTCGTCTTGTGTTTTTTTACTGTAGCCGTTATCACCCTGTTTGATGAAAGGCCCAGAGGTGTTTAGGTTAAGCGCTATTTTGACGGCGCTAACGCTTGGCGCGTCATTTAATTCTGATAAGCTGTCTGCAGCGGTAGCGGGGATTTTTTCACGTGTTTTAAGCGGATGAAGCGTGCTGCTTTGCCCGAAAGAGAAAGTTAATACGGACGGGAACATGGCTTTACTTTCTGCACCTGTTTGGACCTCCGCCTGTGCCGCTTTCCAAACCCAATCGTCAATAACTGTCGTAAAGGGTTGTTGATTCACATAGACATTACCTACACCACCGCTTGCAAATCGTTCTTCGAAATAATGCTGTTCAGCGGTGTGCAGCGAAGCATGTCCCATCCACTGCTGGCCATTGGTCCAGTTTCTCGCGATATGGCTATTAGCGTTAGTATGGAGGTTATCTTCAGAGATATGACTAGTACTACTTTCGGCGCTACTTTTGTAATTACTTTTGGCATTACTTTCGGCGCTACCTTCAGCACTCTTTTTAGCATTAGCATTAGCATTAGCATTAGCATTAGCATTAGCATTAGCATTAGCCTTAGTGCTTTGAGGGGCGTCTAGCCCAGTATTGAAACGAAAAAGCGTATATTGAAGGCCGAACTCTTGCCCGTCTTCAGCGCTTAACACAAACGTGAGGTACCACCACTCTAACTGAAAATCGGGATGACTCATGTGATCGCGCGGTAATGCAACAGTATAGCCCCGCTTTACTGGCGTAAAGGCGTCACTCGACTGCATGTTTCCAAAAAAGCCGTTTGGCGTGGAGGTTCCCAGAGTTTCGCTTTCATCTTTTGGGTTTTCAGTACATGCACTCAACGTGAAACAAACAGCTACAAGTACTAAAAAGATGTTGGCTTTAAATCGCAAAAACGTGGTGTTGGCACTACCTAAATGTTTTTTCATAGCTGAACTTCCTGCCTTAAATCAATTTTCGGCTTAAGTTTTCCTAAAGGTAACAACAGCACCAGTGAAACGATAAGCAGTGATAACCCGACGCTAGAGAGAATAACCTGTATATTAAGAGAAAGTGGGTAAACCCAGTTAAACGCATGCCGGTTTACTTGTTGAATAAAGACATTGGCCAAGTACACGCCAAAAGGAATGGCGAGCAAGGCTGAGATAAAACAAAGCAGCAGATATTGCGCAAACAGAGATGCTTTTACTTTAAGCTGACTAACGCCAAGGGCACGCAATACAGATAACTGCGCTGCGCTGCCTATGGTTAGCACCGTCAGCGAAACAGCGAAGGCGACGCCCGCCACCAATAGGGTGGTAATGTTAAGGCCGTCGGTTAATACAAAGGTACGATCAAAGGTCTGCATAGAGGTATCTAACAGCGCTTGTCGGGTATAAAGGGCAATTTCGCGGTGTTCCCCTAACTGTGATTTTAGCTGCTGTTCGAGGATGTCCTTTCCAAAGGTGCTTTGTTTGTTGTCGCCTATCACGTTAGTCTCAATAGGCGGCGCTGGGTAAATAGCCACTACACCGGAAAAAAGTTGATCCCTGATAAGGACATCGTTTCGATTAAATGAGGGAAGAGGCACTAATATTTGCCCGTTCAGGTTACCGTAGTCGGGATAAATACCCAGTACTTTCCATTGAGGCGTCGCTGCAAATACGTTTGAGTTCGACGAACTGCTTTGTGAGCCTTGTGTTGGGTCAGTAGTTTTATCTTGTGGCGAGCTATACGCCTCGTTAGATGTATTAATCGCCGAAGAACTTGAATTCGCAGTTTTACGAATGCGAATATTTTCTACATCTAGCGTGTGTCCTAACTTAGCGTTAAGGGTAAATGCTAATTGCTGATTGATGAATACCCCTTTTCCTTCTGTAAACTCACGCCATACTGTGTTGAGGTCGTTGTTTATTACACCATCGAGGACAAGCGCCTTTTTACCATTTTGGTGAACGGGGTAGCTACTGATAGAAACGTAAGTGGGCGGGCTATTACTGACTTCACGTGTTTCTTTATGTATCTCTTTATGTGTCTCTTCTTGAGCATATGAGCCAATGACAGCTCCCTCTGCCTTAAGTAAAGGAGTTAAAACAAGCGGTGGTAACGATTTGGTAGATAACGTTTCAATACGTCTAAGTGGCGCGTCGGTGTACAGATAGAAAGGCGCGTAAAGCCTTTGGGTTAACCATTGTTCAGTGGCGTCTCTAAAGCTGTCCGTCATGGTATTCATACCAATATTTGCGGTAAGCGCGATAAAGAATGCACAAACGGCAAGACGGGTTTTACTAGACAGTAAATGCATATTAGCAATGACGTAGTGGAACACGGGCCACTGTTTTGGTACAAATCTAGTCAGCAGCCTAGACAAAATGGGTAACCAAAGAAGTACTAGTGCGCAGCTGGTAAGAAGTAACAATGCAACAAAGAAAAGTGCTGAAGCAGTAGAAGATACGAACTTCTCAGCGATAAATAACAGTAGTAGGGCACATAATGAGATAAGACCTACGGCAAATTGGCCTAACGCGTTTTCTTTTTTGGCAGGCGCTACGGTTAGGGCATTTGAAAGCTTAATGATAGAAACTAACGAAAAAACAACCAGCGATATAAAGGTCGTTGTTAATGCGAAGCCGAAGGTGACAAGCAGATTAACGTCTGGGTTAACAAATACGGCGTTAAACAATGACGTAAATGTACCGTTTATCACAGGTGACAACCATGACGCCGCTTGAAAACCGATGAGCATGCCAATTGGAATACTTATTACGCAGTAAACAAGCAACTCGGTGAATAGGGCAACGCTTAAAATTCGCTGAGATATGCCCAGCTGACGTAAACGAATGATATTGGGTAGCCGCGTGCGGTACATCAAGTTTAGCGCGTTAAGTACTATAAAAAGCGCCACAACGCCCATCAGTCCACTCATCGCCCAAAGATTTAGTCTAAAACTATCTGGCAACGAACCGGTGTCATTGTCTGTATTATTAGAGGTTTGCTTTACAGGTATTCCAAGTAGGGTTTCTATTTGGGTTAAATGCTGCTGTGATAGCGGTGAAAGTGCAATAAACCCGGAAAGTGGGACGTAAGCTTTCTGTTGCTTTACTTGTTGCTCTTGCGCGCGTTCAGTATTGTCTGGAACAACAGGCTTAACAGGTTCATCATTCTCAATCGTTACCCCGGCTCTGTAAAACTCATCGATGGAAATCAAAATTGTATCTTGCGGGGCAAAGCTGCTCACATACGCGCTAACCGTTGCAGGCCAATAGGGGCTAAGCGCGGATTTTCTATCGGTATCATTGAGCGTGTCGTGACAGGCTAGTTTTGCGTTCGTTAAGGGGTGAAAAAGCCCATTTACAGCGAAGTCGCCCCCAGAATTTGAGCGTAATACGCGACCCGCTGGCGTCTGCTGGTTTTCCATTTCACTAAATTTCTTCGCATTTTGCGATAAATAGGAAAGTGAAACAGCGCTATCGTTTAGGGCAGGCGCCTCAAAACCTCTCGTTCTAAATGCACTTCCTAGAAGAGGCTGAGTATCAACACCAAGTAATTTGAGAGTTGTTGCTGTGGGCTCGCTGCCATTGCACGATAGGGTGATGTCTCTTTCAGCTATCGCAACAAGCTGGGTAAAACCCTGCTTGCGAAGCGTGGCATAATCGCTTTGTGTAAAGCGAGCTCTACTGTCTGCTGGAGTGATGATACTGCCCAAGGTAAGCCCTTGCTTCGACTGTAATAGGTCACCTTGTGTGGCGCCTTCGTTTATAAGCAAAACGGTAACCAAGCCAGCATTGGCCAGTATAATTGCGGCCATAATGAGCAAAGGCTCCCACGGCCTGTGCCTTGCCATTGCAAGTAAGCTAGAGAGCGCTAACAGTAGAGTGCGTAGCACGTTATCTTCCTACTTGCTGTTTTCGGTGGGTTTTTCACAGGGCGCATATCGCTAACATTTTTCACCCGTAATTAGCTTGCTGCTACTGGTGAAGATAAGGTCTGTTCTTTAGTTTTATATTTCACACTCTCTAATACCCCTTTATGTAGTCGCAAAGCGGCGTCTGCTTTTACTGCGACGTCTTGGCTATGAGTTACCACAACAAGAGAAGTATTGGCCTCTTTACAAGTTTTAAAGAGTAAGTCAGACACGGTTTCGCTAGTGGTTTCGTCTAAATTGCCGGTGGGTTCGTCGGCCAAAATAAGCGAGGGGCGATGTACAAGTGCTCTAGCAATGGCACAGCGCTGCTGTTCACCGCCAGATAACTGACTTAGCGGCTTTTGCGCTAGGGGTAATATCCCAAGCTGCTCCATTAACGCTAATTGGTAGTCGTTATCTACATTACCTTTTAGCCTTGCAGTAAAGGCAATGTTGTCCCACGCATTAAAGCAGTCGAATAGATTGAAGCTTTGAAACACAATACCTAAATGCTGTTTGCGAAAATTATCAATATCCTTCGCTTTAAATGTATTATCGAGTTTGCTATTGCCAGCAATCGACAATCCATTTACCGAAATATCTCCACCGTCGGGCGTCTCAAACCCAGCAATAAGCGACAGCAAGGTAGATTTACCGCAGCCAGAAGCCCCCTGAATACTCACCGATTCACCTGTCTTTACGGTAAGGTTAAGGTTGTTGATGAGCGGAGCCCCTGTCTGTGAAAAAGATTTCTTTAAGTCTTTTATTGTCAGCATAATTCGCAGTTTCGTATTGAACCGTTTTAGTGTGAACATGAAGGAGCGAGAATGCATGCAATATGCAATATGCAATATTCAGCGCTAATGGCGTAATGCTAGAGGCGCAATGCGCGCTTTAAATTAGCGCCAACATGTTCTAATAGAGTGGGTTATTTTTATCATTGAGAGTATACGTAATACTCACGCTTTTTGGTTAAAAGCGGTGTAGGAATTTGATGGGCCAATACCGTTGGGCGGCTCAGGATATTGCTTTGATGGCTTAGGATAGTAGATATGTAACAGCCTTGGTTGTGGGTAATGATCTATGCGGACTGGTGTTAAATACAAAAAGGGGCGTTAAGCCCCTTATCGATTATCTTTTTACTGATTAATAAAGTTATCGAGTTCTTCGCCAGTAATTTTTTTGATTTGAGCAAACAAATACCAGAGCGCTGCAATAAGCAAAATCATGCTCGGGATCACAATAACTGGGTAGCTAAGCGCAGTCATTCGGCCAAGTTCTTCAGTGTATGCCGTAGTGCCCGGCTCACTGACCAATATCATTTTTGCCAAGATATAATTTAGTGCAGAAGAGAGGAAAAACGAACTCGCTACGATGTAAGAGCTAACCGCGACTTTCTTTTTAAACTCGCTCTGTTTTCCTTTCGCATCAAGAACTTGGTTTAGGTGTGGCCAGTTTATGATTTGGTCGTTCAAAATTAGCATTTTGACCAAGGGTTTATTGGAGTATTGGGTTACCAGTACAGCAATACCGATAATGCCTGGGATAGCGGCTTCTTTTATCGCAATATACTCGGCAGGCAGTTTAAGTAAGCTAAACCCGCCGGTAAGTAGTACGCTGATAATGCCTAAAATAGAAAAGCCGTTGACCTTTCCCGACTCTTTTAAATCCCATAGGCCATAACCAATAGGAAAGCTGAGTGCCGCCACAATGCTCCACGCAGGGCCTAGGTAATCTTCCGAACTTGCATAGCTCATTAGCACCACAGGAATAACAATGTTAAACGCGAGGTTGCCGAAAAAGCCTTGGTTTTTTTGTGTAGGTTCTTGTACTGCTGACATATCTAATTACAACGTCTTATCTTGAGGCTAATTATACGTAAACTAATTAGCGTGCCCAGTGCCATGCGGCAAATAAGCCACCAATAAAGCCAAACAGATGATATTCAAAGGAAATAAATTTAGATGTGGGAAGCACACCAACCAGCATTCCTCCGTATAGCGCTGCAACTACTAGTGAAATAAGCAAATACCGCACTTTGTTACTTCTAAACCCTGCTAGCACGAGGAAGCCGAAGTAGCCATATACCATGCCGCTCGCGCCAATATGCGTAGCGCTTCTACCGAACAGCCACACGCCCAAACCACCTATAAGCAGTGCGCTTAGCGTAGCGATAAGAAACGTGCGTTTTCCCCACTGCATAGTAAGCCACATGAACAGCAAAAGAGGCACCAAGTTAGCCATCAAATGCGTGGGTGTACCATGAAGGAAAGGGGCTGTGAATATATATGGCAAGGTTGACAGTGTGCGAGGCACTACACCAAACTGATTAAGTGCATTGCCGGTGAGTAAGTTTGCTACTTCTATGACTATTAACAATGCACCTAGCGTCAGCAGAACGCGAATTTGGAAAGAAAGCGGCTTCATCGAACGCCCCTAAAGTAGATTACAAAATAATATGAGGAAGGTAGCGAGAGAGATCTTGGGTAATAGCAGATGCATCTTCTCTTACTGAAATACCTGCTGGCATGTCATCTACCAACCAACTACCTATGAGTGTATGGTTACCTTCAAAAACGGGTAAAGGTTCAAATGCTTGAACAATATAGCCTTCTTCGCCGTAAGGACCATCGCTAAGCTTATTCTCAATTCCACCTTCAATGATAGAAACATTCGCGCCTTCCCTAGAAAACAGAGGCTTTTTAATCCACTTTCCTGATAGTGTGTTTGTGTTTTTTTCATCTGAAAAATAAGCGGGAAGCAGGTTAGGGTGGCCTTCAAATTTCTTCCAAAGCTGAGGAAGCAAGGCTTTATTGGAAATTATCGATTTCCATGGGGGCTCTATCCAATTAACTTGGGCATCTTCTAACACATCGCCAAACTCTTCGCGCAGCATAAACTCCCAAGGATAAAGCTTGAAGCAGTCGGTAATTGGCGCGTCTTGAAGATCGGTAAAAACGCCCGTGTCCGCCAACCCAATGTCTTCAATAAAAACGAAGTCAGCTAAAAGCCCGGCCTCTGTAGCGCAGTCTTGTAGGTACTGCACTGTTCCGCGGTCTTCTACGGTATCTTTACAACACGCCATGTGCAGTTGATTAATGTTGTAGTGCAATGCTATTTCGCGAAAGCGATGAACTAATTTTTCTTGCAAGCTATTGAACTGATCAGCGTGCAGGGCTAGTTTGCCGGCATCCACATTTTGTGAAAGCCACAGCCATTGCCAGAACCCAGATTCATACAAGCTGGTGGGCGTATCTGCATTGTTTTCTAGCAGCTTAGCTGGCCCTTTGCCACTGTAGACAAGGTCAAGGCGTGAATACAAACTGGGGGCTCTTTCCTGCCAGCTGTTTCTTACTAAGTCCCAATGTTGCTCTGGGATCCGAAAACGAGTAAGTAATTCCTCACTATTAACCACATCTTCGGTCACTGCCAAGCACATTTGATGTAGCTCGGCTGTGGGGTCTTCAATGTCGTTTTCAATTTGCGCTAGCGTGAATTGGTAGTAGGCACTTTCATCCCAATACGGCTCGCCATACATGGTGTGGAAATGAAAACCAAACTCGTTAGCCAACTGCTGCCAGCCTTTGCGAGGCTGGCAAGGCATTCTAAACATAGTTATCCGCCCCAGCCGCCTTTACGGCTGCTGCTACCCCAAGACGATTTTGCACGAACGCTGCTACCAAACCCGCCTCGTTTCATTGTACGGTTCACGGTAGGCTTAGGCTTATAAACGTCTTTGTTTACGCGATATTTTCTTTTGCGAATGTCGCCGTCGAATACATAGCCGTCTGCCGTTATCCAGCGTGAACGAAACGGTGAATTATATGAATAGGAAGTATATAAGGGCTGTGAGTAATAGCGATTTGGCGATAGTAGAGAGCTCACCATGTAGCCTGCCATGAACGGCATGAAAAAGCTGCCGCTACTATTATTCACATATTGGCACTGGTTAGGGCCAAATTCATGTTCGCAGTCGTACTCAGAGCTAAAGCGCGGACTGGTGCGCATGGCCTCGTCGACAGCTGTCTGGTAGGCAGCTTCACAACGCTCTACTGCATCAGGAAAATCCTGTTTACAGTCTTCTAGTGAGGTGTAAATGGTGGCGTCTTCTTTTTCGCCGCCACAACCACTTAAAATAACGCTGGCCACACCCAATGCTAAAGGCTTCACGCTAAAACCTTTGCGCATGCGACCAAGGTCAATATGTTTGGTGCGTTTTAATGCGGGCTTTTCACCTTGCACGCTATCAACAACATCAAGCTGAGTGTTTCGTTTATCAGTCATCGCTGCCCCCTTAATAGGTCATGCAAGCGGCATTGAGTAAGCCTACGGCAATAGACATGCTGGCAAGCATAACACCCGCAGAAACTTCGTTATTGTTTATGCGCTCAGCGATTTTCGGCATAAAGCTAAAACGCAAAATGGCAAACGCTAGGGATTGTGCAATCACAGCAACAAGCGCCCAAATAGCAAAATCTACTACAGCAACCGAGTTTGAAGCTGCGCTGCCAAGGGCGATAGCAAAACCGATTATAGCACCACCAAAACCGATGGCAGCGGCAACGTTTTTCTCTTCTTTTACCAGCTTCCATTCATCGTGAGGTGTGACCAATGCGTACACCAATTTGAAGATAAACAAAAAAACAATCGACAAGCCGAAGTAAAGCGCAAAGTTATCAAGGCCAGCCAAAGATTGCATGATCGTATCCATAGTTATTCCCTTTTTATTAACCGTTTATAGTGATATCTGCAGGTTCAACATCAAACCCCGTTGAAATCACCAAACATCTATCTAAATTATTACCTACTTGCTTTTCTTCACCCACAACAAGCAGGGTTTCAACTCTATCGTTACTGATTGGGCGTTCATACAGCATCATAAACTGATCAGTGGTACTCACATCACCATCTTCTTCATAGGTAGTTTCAGTGACGGCAACAGGCGGTGACTCATCGCCCACTGCCCCCCACACGCGGGTATAGACCTTACCGTCAAGCTCATAGGTGGGCTGGCTGATAACGTTTTTCAAGCATTCGTTCCACTGAGCAGTATTACCAATGGTTTTCGTTTCATAAAAGTGCCACAGCTTAACATCGGTAATGTGATTCTCAGACAAGCCGCCGTCGGTGACCACCTGTAAAAATCCATCGTCGTCGGTGTAAAAGCGAAGCAGAGTGCCACCTGTATCTAAGGGCGCTTCACCTACCGCTTGAATTAATTGAGAACGGGCTGCGCCTTCAATAGTGAGCTCCGGTTCTAATAGCGAAAGTTTCAAGTTATCTAACTCGAAAGAGCCACCTAAATAAAGCCCCATTATTTCTGGCGACTTAGGTTTTTTAGGTTCTGATTTTTTAAATAGTTTACTAAACATGTTTACGCCTCTTAATCAGCGTCTAGAGAAGACCAGTTAATTGCATTAATGCGGCGCTCAGCAATATAAAACAAGGTGTCTCCCGGGTTTAACGTAACGTCCAACGGTGGGTTTACCACCATTTCTTTCACAAGACCATTTGGCGCATAACCAATAAAGATGGCATCGTGTTTACGTTTCAAGTTAATAAATAACTTAGCAACAGAAATGGCGTGGCTACTTTCTGGTATTTTTACTGAAAATTGCGCTTGGCCCTCTTCAATACTCAGCAAGTCGTGATGAAGCATACTAGAACCAGGATCAAAAGCGGCTTTAACTAACATTTCTATTGCCACGCTGGGTGTACACTCCACTTTAGGACAGTGATCCTGAAGTAAGCTGACTAGGCTATCATCATCAAAATAGGCCACCTGATGTGCATCAGGATTACGCTTAGTACAATACAGCGCGGTAGTCATGGTGACATCGTCTTGTGGGTTATCGATAAGAATAGTTCGGGCGGTGGACACGCAGGCGCGATCCATATCTTCGTCTTTGTTAAACGAATCTACCTTCACGAACTCAATCACGCCAGGCATGGGGTTAGTGATATCGGCCTTCACACACAGCACAATATCAGGGCGCTCTGGCATGGCATCGCGTTCTTGAAGTATTAAATCAAGCAGTAGCATAGTACGCTGCTCATTCCACCCAATTACTAAGATATGTTCATCTAGCATCAAGCTATTCATACCCAACAATCCTTTCTTCCACGTTAATGAAACCCAAGCTGCAATCCGGCCAATTACCATGGCGAAGATACTCAAACCAAGCGGTATGACGTAAAGCGCTACAACCAGTTTTCCCGCTGGCGTGACGGGAGATAAATCACCATAGCCCACTGTAGAGGCGGTGACCGCCAGCCAGTAAATAAAGTCGGCGTTGGTAATTAAATCGTGCTCGTCTGCAGCGTAAAGTAGCCAATAGCTTGTTACTGCGTAAAAGGCGGTGGCACCGACAATAGTGTACCAGCGTGATTCTGCAAAATATTGCAGCATGATTTTTCGCAGTTTTATCCATGGAGACATAAAAGAAACAGCCCTTGTTATGCGTGCCCTTACTCTGCCTTGAAGTACTTGATTTGTCTAGGTTAGCGCTTTACTTAACGGTAATTTACGCAGGAAATTATTGTAACAAGAATTAAAAATGGGAGCGCGTAGCTCCCATTTTTCTAACTTACTTGCCTAGAATTCGCGCTAGCTCGTCATCGGCCGAGGTTTTACCACCTTTAATGCCCGCTTCGGCTAGACGTTTTTCTAGATCGCTGCTCGATTCATTATTTGCTAACTCTTCTGCAGCTTGTAGTTCAGCATTGCGCATCTTTTGCTTATCTTGAATACGTGACAGTGACTCTGTCGCCGTTTTCATTTTGCTATTCGCACCCATGTGGCGTGAAGAAACCGCTACTTGCGCCTTCTGAACGCTTTCAGTGGCTTTTACCATATCCACTTGCTGCTCTAAGCGACGTAAATTCGCTTTCGCCTGTTGGATATTTTGTGCCAGCTGCTTTTCTGACTGCTGGAACTGATCAAGATATGTTTGTTCTTGGTCTCGTTCTTCTTTAAGTTCAGACACCTTTTGCGCACAGTCTAGCGCGAGTTGGCGGTCGCTATCGATGGCTTTGCGCGCGTGAGCTTCGTATTCCGCAATTGACGAATTGAAGCTATCCACTTTTTGCTGAGAAAGTTTACACTTTGCCAAGATTTGGGTACGTGCATGGTCTGACTTACGCAATTCTTCTTTGGCTTCTCTAATTTCTTGTTCCAGAATTCGAATAGCCTGACTGTCTACGACAGATTGAGCAGCTTCGGTTGCACCACCTTTTACTGCAGTTACTAATTTTTTCCACACTGACATTCGCTTCTCCTTAGAAGTAAATTTTAGTTAAGGTGTGTTTCGTAGGCATCTAAGAAAGATGCAACATTCTGAAACAGGGTTTCCACTTCAATAACGATACTTTCGGCTTTTGACTGGGCACTTAGCGCACCAAAGGCAGTGTAGTACTCTTCACCACCAATGTTTGAAATGCCTACCGTGGTCAAAGGGAACACCATATGAGTAGACAATATTTCATGATCTAGCGCTGGCTTATCTTTTACTTCCGACGCTGCAAACAAAAGACTCTCTACTAAGATCTGCTCTCCGCTGATAGCAAGCCAGGCATCTATGCCGTCTTGATTAGCAATAAGTAAGCAGTTTTCCTCACGTGTTACCACAAAGTCATCATGCTCTTTAAATAAGGCTTCGATGCTTTCCAGTTCCCAGCTCATACCTTTCTCCTTTAATTATTGAAGCGATAGTTGTGAAAATGAATGTCGTGTAAGTGGTGTGTTATACAACTGCACTTTATTAAAAACAGATACTTTGCTGTATTAACCACCGAAGTTACTGTAACGACTATTTTCATCTTCGCCAATATCTAGACTTGCAGTGTAGACCTGTTGTGCCATAATCGTCAACATTAAATGCATGCTATAAGTGTAAAAAAGTGTGTTTTTGTAAAATATATATCACATTTGTGTGGTTTTGGGAGGCTGTGTGAACACTGGAAATACGCAAGGTGCTAAAAATGCGTGGCGGCAAACGGTAGCAAGAGTCGTGAAATCTGAGATGTCTGTGCGCGGCGTAAAATATCAAGCGTTAAGCCAAAGGCTGGAAGAGATTGGCGTGGAGCAAAGCGCAGATAACCTTAGAAATAAAGTAAATAAAGGTATTATGGGCGCCGATTTACTTCTGCAGATTTTGTACGTGTTGAAGGCGCGTCCATTAGATGCGGCGCTTTTAGAGGAAATCTTAACTGATCTTCAGCAATAAACAGCGTAAAATACCGCCGTTTATAAGATATCGATATTCAACTAACCTGTCGCGCAGAGGAATCGAAGCTTCGCAATAACGTTGCGATGAGTGAAGGTAGGCAGGGAAAATAAGCAGATAAAAAAATACCCAGCAAGTGCTGGGTACGAATGATAAGGAATGTTTATGGGAGAACATCATCACTATCTGCAGGTATCTTAACCGTTTAAGGAGTTAAGTGCTATTTAATAAATTGAATTGTACGTATATTGTTCAATATAAAGTTATTTTATAATATACGTTAACTTTTAATTTGTTGATAATTAACATTTTATGTTTTTATTTTGACTTTGGCTTAATCTGTAGATCTATTTTTATTAGCCTTTAGTTGCAACTTAAATAGCACTTAATATTCTACTTTTGTCTAACTTTTATGCCGTAATTTAGTCGTATTTATGAAACTATCAGATTTTAGCTTCGAGCTACCCGAAAAACTTATCGCCAAATACCCAACTCAGCAACGTACAGCGAGTCGCTTGTTACATTTAGATGGGAAGACTGGCAATGTAGCGCACACGATGTTCGCTGACATGCTGAAATTTGTAGAGCCGGGTGACCTCTTGGTGTTCAACAATACGCGAGTTATTCCTGCACGTTTACTGGGCAAAAAGGAAACGGGTGGTCAGGTTGAGGTGCTGATCGAGCGCATCACATCAGACAATACAGCGTTAGCGCATGTTCGCGCGAGCAAGGCGCCTAAGCCTGGATCTAAGCTGATTCTTGAAGAAAAAGTGAATGTTACGGTGACAGGGCGAGACGATGCGCTATTTATTTTACAGTTTGACCACGATGAGACCGTATTAACGCTGCTGGAAGCCCATGGCCACATGCCGCTACCTCCTTACATCGACCGTCCCGATGAAAGTTCAGACAAAGAGCGCTATCAAACCGTTTACAATCAAAAGCCGGGCGCGGTTGCGGCGCCTACTGCAGGGCTACACTTTGACGATGCAATACTGGCTGCGTTAAAAGAAAAAGGCGTGAATTTGGCCTTTGTAACGTTGCACGTTGGCGCGGGTACATTCCAGCCTGTGCGCGTTGATAATATTCAAGAGCACAAAATGCACGCAGAGTTCGCCGAAGTACCACAAGACGTTGTTGACGCTGTTCTAACCACAAAGGCCAACGGTAAACGTGTTATTGCAGTGGGTACCACGTCAGTACGCTCCTTGGAGTCAGCGGCAAAGGCAAGTGCAGAGCGCGGTGACGAGGAAGTTATTGCGCCATTTAACGAAGATACTGAGATTTTTATCTACCCTGGTTTTGAGTTTAAAGTGGTAGACGCAATGTTCACCAATTTTCACCTTCCAGAGTCCACGCTAATGATGTTAATTAGCGCGTTTGCTGGCAAAGAGAATGTCATGAAGGCGTATCAAGAAGCGATAGAGAAAGAATATCGATTCTTTAGCTACGGTGATTCTATGTTTATTGAACGCGCCTAAGCACAATTGCCCAAGGACATTAGGCGTTTAAATCGGTGTTTTGCAGGCCTTTCTAGCTTAGTTACAGATAAACATAGATACGGGGCATGATCTCAGCCGAATTACTGGTATAATCGCCGCCAATTTATTTTTATACCCAGCGCAAAAGCGCACCAAAGTGGGAATGCTTTCACATGCAATTTGAGTTGTTAAAAACCAAAGGCCGAGCACGACGCGGTCGTTTGGTGTTTGAACGCGGTGTTGTTGAAACCCCGGCGTTCATGCCCGTAGGTACATACGGTACTGTTAAGGGAATGACCCCTGAAGAATTAAAAGACAGCGGTGCACACATCTGTCTTGGAAACACGTTTCACCTGATGCTTCGTCCTGGTACAGGCATTATTCGCCAGCATGGCGACCTACATGACTTCATGAATTGGGACAAGCCAATCCTTACGGATTCGGGTGGCTTCCAAGTGTTTAGCTTGGGTGATTTGCGTAAAATTACCGAAGAAGGTGTAACATTCCGCTCTCCGATAAACGGCGAAAAGATCTTACTTACGCCTGAAAAATCGATGGAAGTTCAGCGCGATTTGGGCTCTGACATCGTGATGATTTTTGATGAGTGCACGCCGTACCCCGCTACTGAACAAGAAGCGCGCGTTTCAATGGAAATGTCGCTACGTTGGGCCAAACGTAGTAAAGAAGCCCATGGCGATAACCCAGCGGCACTGTTTGGTATCATTCAAGGCGGTATGTACGAAGGTCTGCGCGACGTTTCACTTGCTGGCCTTGAAGCTATTGGCTTTGACGGTTACGCCATTGGTGGTCTTTCAGTAGGTGAGCCGAAAGAAGATATGATCCGCATTATCGATCATACCGCGCCTAAAATTCCGGAAGATAAACCTCGCTATTTAATGGGCGTGGGTAAACCTGAAGATTTGGTAGAGTCTGTGCGTCGCGGTATCGATATGTTTGACTGTGTAATGCCCACGCGTAACGCCCGAAACGGTCACCTGTTTGTGACTGAAGGCGTAGTGAAGATTCGCAATGCGAAACACAGAAACGACACCTCGCCATTAGATGAGAATTGTGATTGCTACACTTGTAAAAACTATTCTCGCTCTTATCTACATCATTTGGACAAGTGTAACGAAATCTTGGGTGCGCGCTTAAACACCATCCATAACCTTCGCTACTATCAGCGCGTGATGCAGGGTCTTCGCGATGCGATTGACGCAGGTACGCTTGATGAGTTTGTACAAGAATTTTATGAACAAAAAGGGTTGCCGGTTCCGGCACTATAACAACGATAATATTTGGGGAATTTTATGAGCCTATTTATCTCTAACGCTTACGCACAGTCTGCTGGTGCGCCGCAAGGTGGCGGCATGGAAATGATCATCATGCTAGCTGTATTTGGTTTAATCTTTTACTTCTTGCTTTACCGTCCACAGGCTAAGCGTGTAAAAGAGCATAAAAACCTAGTTTCGTCACTTAGCAAAGGCGATGAAGTGTTAACACAAGGTGGTTTGGTAGGAAAAATCACTAAAGTGTCAGAAGAAAAAGACTTCATTGAAGTTGCACTTAACGATTCAAACAACATCGTTGTTCAGAAGTCTTCAGTAACTGCTGTGCTGCCTAAAGGCACGATGAAGTCACTGTAAGTAACAAAAGCCGGGGCCGGGACGCTTCCCGGTACTGGCACGAAAGGATTATCCAGTGCTAAACAAAAACTCTATTTGGAAAGTACTGAGTGCACTCATTGTGGTTGCAATGTGTGCACTTTATGCGCTTCCTAACATTTACGGTGAAGATCACGCCGTACAAATCTCAGCAGGCCGTGACGCTGTGGTAACTGACGCCACTGTGGAACAAGTAAAAGCCGCGCTAAGTGAAAAGAATATCTCTCCAAAACGTGTTGAATTTGAGAACGAACAAATATTAGTTCGCGTTTCGGATTCTGACACCCAGCTTGTAACGCGCGAAACGCTTGAAAAGGCGCTTGGTGATGACTACTACGTGGCTATGAACCTTGCCCCTGACACGCCAGAATGGCTTGAAGGCCTAGGTGGCGCGCCAATGAAGCTAGGTCTTGACCTTCGCGGTGGTGTTCACTTCTTGATGGAAGTGGATATGACCGAAGTGATTGCTAAGTCGCTAGAAGACGCAGAGGGTGGTTTCCGTACTTCGCTGCGTGAAGAGGGCATTCGTTATCGCGGTGTAAAACAGGTTGACGATCATATCGACATTACGTTCCGTGATGAAGATGCGCTAGACAAGGCAGAGTTCTTTTTGCGCAACCAAAGTCGCGACCTAACCTTTAACCAGGTGGACGACTTAACACTTCGCGCTATTTTTGCTGAAAGCAAGCTTCAGGAAATTCGCGACAACGCGGTTAAGCAAAACATTACCATTATTCGTAATCGTGTAAACCAACTTGGTGTGGCTGAGCCGCTTGTACAAAAGCAAGGTGCTGATCGCATCGTTGTGCAGCTTCCAGGTATTCAAGACACCGCCCGTGCGAAAGAGATTCTTAATGCCACAGCAACACTAGAATTTCGCATGGTAGATCAGAAGAACGATATCCGTGATGCATTGAACGGCCGCGTTCCTCCTGGCTCTCAAGTGATTGAAGATCAGCAAGGCATTCCTCAGCTACTTGAAAAGCGTATTATGCTTACCGGTAGCCATATTATTGATGCGAATAGCGGTGTTGATGAGTACGGACTTCCGAACGTAAACATCTCGCTTGATTCTGAAGGCGGTAATAAGATGTCTCGCTCAACCCGTGGCAATATTGGTAAACCAATGGCTACGGTGTTTATCGAATACAAGTCGACTGGCGAACGTAACAAAGACGGCAAGCTAGTGTTTGAAAAACACGAGCAAGTGATCTCGGTTGCGACTATTCGTGCGCAGCTGGGTAGCAAGTTCCAAATCACAGGTCTTGATTCACCGAAAGAAGCCCGTGACTTAGCGTTGCTACTTCGCGCAGGTGCACTGATTGCGCCAATTCAAATTGTTGAAGAGCGTACGGTTGGACCAAGCTTGGGTAAAGAAAACATTGAGCTGGGCATGCAGGCTATTATGTATGGTCTGGCAGCGGTACTTGTTTTCATGTTGATTTACTACAAAGCGTTTGGTGTGGTAGCTAACATCGCTCTGATTACAAACCTAGTTATGATTGTAGGCATTATGTCGATGATCCCTGGTGCAACGCTTACGCTACCGGGTATGGCAGGTATTGTACTGACCGTTGGTATGGCGGTAGATGCAAACGTTCTTATCTTTGAGCGTATACGAGAAGAGATACGTGACGGCCGCAGCCCACAGCATGCCATTCATCAGGGTTACGACAGTGCTTTTTCTACCATTCTAGATGCTAACATTACCACCTTCATTGCAGGCTTAATCCTGTTTGCCGTGGGCACAGGCCCAATTAAAGGCTTCTCGATTACACTGATGATTGGTATAGCAACCTCGATGTTTACCGCAATCCTAGTTACGCGCGTTATTGTTAACGCAGTATGGGGCGGTCGACGCGTAGAGAAATTGGCGATTTAAGGAAGTAACATGCAATTATTAAAACTATCCGATACCGTCAATTTTATGCGCCTTCGCATTCCTGCGATGGTGTTATCAACGGTACTCATTTTAGGTTCGTTCGTGTCGCTAGGCGTTAATAGCCTTAACTGGGGGCTAGACTTCACTGGCGGTACGCTAATTGAAGTTGGCTATGAGGACGCTGCTAACTTAGAAGGCATTCGCGCCCAGCTAAACGAAGCGAATTTTGAAGATGCCATAGTACAAAACTTTGGCAGCAGCCAAGATGTACTTATCCGCATTGCTCCTCGTGATGGCGTTAAAGCCGTGACTATTGGTGAACAGGTACTAGCTGCCTTGCGCGCTGACGGTACTGAGGTTGATATGCGTCGTATCGAGTTCGTAGGTCCTAACGTAGGTGAAGAGCTTACCGAACAGGGCGGCCTTGCGATGCTAGTCGCACTCTTGTGTATCCTAGTTTATGTCGCGATGCGATTTGAATGGCGATTCGCTCTAGGGTCAGTGTCGGCACTAGCTCACGACGTTATACTTACGCTGGGTTTGTTTTCAGTACTTCAAATCGAGTTTGACCTTACGGTACTTGCAGCGGTACTAGCGGTAATTGGTTATTCACTTAACGATACCATCGTTGTGTGTGACCGTATTCGTGAGAACTTCCGCAAAATTCGTAAAGGTGAGCCTGTTGAGATTATCAACATCTCGCTAACGCAAACCCTAAACCGTACTATCATCACATCATTAACCACGGTGTTGGTATTGGTTGCACTATTCTACAAGGGTGGGGCGCTTATTCACGGATTTGCAACCGCCTTGTTATTCGGTGTAGTGGTTGGTACTTACTCATCGGTGTATATCGCAAGTTCAGTGGCACTTGCATTGGGTATTAGTAAAGAAGACCTAATGCCACCACAAGTGGAAAAGGAAGGCGCAGATTTAGATCCTATGCCTTAGTTTTACACGCTTGAAACGTACAAAAACCGCATCTACGATGCGGTTTTTTTACGCTTTATCAAAAGTGGAATTTACTATTGATTGGGGGCTAATGCTTGTTTCAGATCATCTTTATATCGCCTGGAAAGCGCTACTGATTGACCGTTATTGAGCATTATTGTTCCATCCCCTGTTTCTTCATAACTTATAGACACAATGGCAGGTATTCGCACTGCGTGCGACCGGTGCACTCGCATAAAGCCTTGATGTGCTCCTTCTTCACAAAACCGGCCAAGGGTATAACGCAAGGGGTAAACGCCCACGTGAGTATGAAGGTTAATGTAGTTTCCTGAGGCTTCTACTCGCTGTATGTCGGTGACTTGAACCAAAAACTCCTTATTGAGCTTTTTCACCAATAAATAGTCAGGTAAGGTGCTGGCCACGTTGTCATTCGTTATCTGTGATGTGTCGCGTGTAATAGGTGATGCTTCACCAATTAAGCGTTGATAGCCAAACCGTGCAATATAGTAAAAAGTAATCAGAGTAATATAGCCCCATACATCCTTTCGATATTCGTAGATGAACTCATTGAGCCATATCCCAAAGTCATAATTGCGTTCAGAGAATAAATAGACGAGCTTTCGAAATGCTACCATTAATGATACATGGGCTACCGAAAATAAACTGGCGAAGGCAAAATGCCACCCAAGCCATGTCGCCCCCACTTTTACCTTCTGATCGAGTGTACGTATAGCGATAATTAATGGGATGACGAGCAAAGCGGTGCTCAAAGCACTCGAGTATTCCCAAACGTACGGCTCCCAAAGTGCTACGCTGTTATTGTCACTTCGAGAAAATTCAGTCCAACTAGACGCAGCATTGATTGAATTGTTTATAAACAAATAGGCTGTAAGCAAAACAAATGCAGCGTATTTATGTTTTGATTCAGAATCCCTAAGAAACTGACTCCATTTTTCATCCCAGTTATTCACCGTTTAACCCTTTTTCCCTTAATTCTCGTCACTTAGGCGTTTGCTGTTGGAGGTCTATCACATTAGATGCAACACATTAGTTAAGCACTATTGAATAGGAGTGAGGACATTGACGCAAGCATATGTTGATCAGGAAGCAAGGTTTGTTAATACAACTTCAAAGGGGGAGGCGAGAGAGACGGCCGTGGTCGAGAGTCCTGTCACTCAGCGTTATTTCGAGTTGGATGCGCTGCGTGTCATCGCATTTGGTGTACTCATTTTTTATCACATCGGAATGTATTACGTTTTAGAGTGGGGCTGGCATATAAAAAGCGACGTGCAATTTCCACTACTACAAGACGTGATGATATTGACCAACTAATGGCGTATGTCTTTATTATTTTTGATCTCTGCCATGGTATTTACCGTCGTGCTGCGCCGCGCTTATGACCAAGCGACTTCTCGCTGGCGTGTATCACTTTCACTACTGGGGAAGAGGGCGTTGCGGATATTAATTCCTCTTGTTTTCGGTATGTTTGTTATCGTCGCGCCACAAGTTTATGTAGAGTGGACAGTCAGCGGAGCACTAGCCATGCCGTTTAGCGAGTTCTACGTTGCTTACATTAATCCAAATACTGACTTGTTTATCGACAAACAATCGGTAATTGGCTTACTGACGTGGAATCACCTTTGGTTTTTACCTTACCTTTTTGTGTATAGCGCTTTCATATTGCTGTTTTTCCCGCTTATCAGATTTGTGGAAGTAAGGGCGTTGAGAGTACTCGATAGTTTGGCGCTGTTTAGCGTGTTAGTGGTTACGATCATGACTGCCATATGGCTGGAGCTACGAGTAGCTTATCCCACGTCTCACGACTTGCTTAATGATTGGTATAGTCATGCAAAGTACTTTTTTGTGATGCTGGTAGGTATTGTGGTCGCGCTTAGACCCGCATTGTATGCTGCAATTATGAGGTCCCGTTACGTAAGCTTAACCATTGCGATAGTACTTTACAGCGTCATAATTTTAGATCGGCACGACTTGCTAGGCCCTACAGGGCAGTTGATGGAGTCGTCGCCAGGGTTTCGTGTTTTGGTTGGTGTAATCGTTGTACTTAATCACTGGGCATGGTTGGCAGCAATATTGGGGTTCGGTCGAAAATATTTGTCTAACCCGAGTAAGGTGGTGAGCTATTTGAACAAAGGCGTGTTGCCTTACTATATGGTGCATCAAACGATAATTGTGGTGGCGGCGTTCTTTTTGAGCTCCCGTGTATCGTCGACACTCGGAGAATTTATTTTAATAACGCTAATAACCGTTGTGGGGTGCGCACTGACATACGAAGTCGCCAAGCGCTTTTTAATACTTAGGTTTTTATTTGGCCTAAAGTTAAACACCAGTCCGCATAGCTCATTAGCCACTCAGCGAGAGGTAAAGTGTGCGTAATCGCGGTGTGTTACCGCAGGTATAACGAAACCAATAAGTGAGAAAAAGAAAAAGGCGCTATGTCACGTCATTCGTGTCATAGCGCCTTTACTGTTTAACTGTGCTTGGTTTATCGGCTCAGTTTATGTGCTTACGAGCGATTTATTTAAGCTGCTTCTTACTTAAGGTGCTTCTTACTTAAGATGCTTCTTATTTAAGGTGCTTAACTAGGCCTTGAACAACCTTCACGCTACCAGCAACAATTTCGCCTTTGTGAAGCGGGTCGTTTCCGCCTTTAAAGTCTGTTACCAATCCGCCAGCTTCACGAACAATAAGCTCACCTGCTGCGATATCCCAAGATTTAATGCCGCGCTCCCAGTAACCGTCGTGGCGGCCAGCTGCAACGTAAGCAAGGTCTAGCGCTGCACTACCTGCGCGGCGAATGTCGCCGACTTCGTGGAAAATTTTGTTAAGGCTTAGTGCATACTCGCCAAATTGAGACTTGTTCTTAAACGGCAAGCCAGTAGCAATAATGGTTTCAGAAAGGTCACGAGGCTTAGAAGCACGAATACGATAACCGTTAAGCTGCGCGCCTTGACCACGGCTCGCGGTGAATAGTTCGCTGCGAATTGGGTCGAAAACAACAGCTTGATCTAAGCGACCTTTGTGAAGAAGTGCAATTGAAACGGCAAAGTGAGGAATGCCTTTTACAAAGTTAGTGGTGCCATCTAGTGGATCGATGATCCACTGATAATCAGTTTCTGTGCCCAAAACTTCACCCGATTCTTCACCTAGGAAGCAATGGTTCGGGTAAGACTGCTGAATTTTGGCAATAATTGCTTGTTCTGCTTCTTTATCAACTTGAGTAACGAAGTCGTTTAAGCCTTTTGACTCTGTTGCTACCTCATTATGTTTTTCAAAACCACGAACAATAACTGTTCCAGCCGCACGCGCAGCGCGCACCGCAATATTCAGCATAGGATGCATAGATAAACCACCAATTGTAAAAGACCAATGAAACAAACTAACTGTACAAAAAATAGCTAGTTGTTTTCGAAAACGGGCGGAGTCTACCAGAATCTATGCGCGATGCAAATGAATTCCCAGCACAATTGCGTGAATAGCCATCTATACTGCCGCTGTGTTAAACTTCACCCTATTAAGGTCTGTAAGATAGTACGCCAAAAGCGCGTATTATCGAATTAAAGACGCTATCCAAATAAGTACGTAGGTATTACACGCATGCTCGAGAATATTCGCATTATTTTAGTTAACACGTCTCACACGGGAAACATCGGCTCGACAGCAAGAGCTATGAAAACCATGGGGCTGAGCAGCTTATATCTTGTCGACCCAGTAAATGAGCCAGACGGCCAAGCCAGTGCATTGGCGGCAGGGGCTGGTGATGTGCTTGCTAACGCGAAAATTGTAAGCACGCTGGAAGAGGCAGTTAAAGACTGTGGCTTGGTAGTAGGGACGTCTGCACGCTCTCGCACTCATTCATGGCCTATGTTAGGCCCGCGCGACTGTGGCGAAAAGCTGGTCCAAGAAGTAGAAAAGTACCCGGTAGCCTTGGTGTTTGGGCGTGAGAACAGTGGTTTAACTAATGAAGAGCTGCAGCAGTGTCACTTCCATATGTGTATTCCAGCCAACCCTGAATACAGCTCACTTAATTTAGCAGCAGCAGTGCAAACCCTTTGTTATGAAATTCGCATGGCCTATCTAAATCGCGAAACATATCCAAGTGTTGAGGAAGAATATCCACTGAATGACGATTTAGAGCGTTTTTATACGCATTTGGAAACCACGCTGGAAGGCACGTCGTTCATTCGCAAAAGTCACCCAGGTGTGGTTATGACTAAGCTACGCCGCTTGTTTAACCGAGCACGCCCTGAGTCTCAAGAGCTTAATATATTACGCGGTATATTGGCGTCTATCGATAAATCGGTGAAGAATGCTAACTCAGGCGATTCGGACTCTGCACCAGCGATAGAAGAAAAAGAGTAAACACTATGTTCGCCCGTATCAAAGATGATATTCAAGGTGTTTTTCATCGCGACCCAGCGGCCAGAAACACTTTTGAAGTGCTAACCAACTATCCTGGCCTCCATGCGGTGTGGCTACATCGTATTAGCCACAAATTGTGGAAGGCTGAATGGAAATGGTTGGCACGCAGTTTATCAACCTTTAGCCGCTGGCTTACGGGGATTGAAATTCATCCTGGTGCCACGTTAGGACGACGGGTATTTATCGACCACGGTATGGGTGTGGTCATTGGTGAAACAGCAGAAATTGGCGATGATGTCACCCTTTACCACGGCGTTACTCTTGGAGGCACTAGCTGGAGAGCAGGTAAGCGCCACCCAACCCTTAAAAAAGGCGCTGTAGTTGGGGCTGGTGCCAAAGTGTTGGGGCCTATTATTATAGGTGAAAACGCTAAAGTAGGGTCTAACTCTGTGGTCGTAAAAGATATTCCTGATGGCGCTACGGCAGTGGGGATCCCCGGGCGTATCATTATCTCGAAGCAAAAAGAGATGAATGCGTCGGTAAACCCCGAGCGAGATAAAATTGCCCAGAAATATGGTTTTGATGCCTATGCTGTCGCGCCAGATAACCCTGATCCTGTGGCCAATGCGATGGGCATAATGCTAGAGCACATGCACCAAATGGACACCAAAGTGGAAGAGATGTGCAAGGTCATTCAGTCACTAGGTGGCGATGTGTGTACCGATAATTTACACAATATTAGCGCTGAAGATTTCGCAGAAACGGGTTTCGACCTAACGGAAACCCAAGAGCGAGAGAAGGCTCATTCTTCTTTCGACCCCGCTATTTAACTCTAATTCCGCAAACTATTTTCGGGTGCTAAGGCGGAGAACCTTCACCCTTATATAGTAAAAATTCACAAAAGCTTGTTTTTACAAAACATTAACAAGCACATTGACTCATGCATAACTCCAACATACATTGAGATGAAAGGTTGATCATCACTTTTCAGGGACGTTATGCAAGAAACAGCGCCATTACTCGACGTACTAATTGTTGGAGCCGGAATTTCGGGTATCGGCTGCGCCTACCATATTCAAAAAAAATGTCCTGACCTTTCATATTCTATTATAGAAGCCCGCAGTGATTTGGGCGGCACATGGGATTTATTCAAATACCCGGGAATACGCTCAGATTCTGATTTATTCACCTTTGGCTACGAATTCAAACCTTGGAAAGAGAAAAAGGCCATTGCTGATGGTCGTTCAATAAAGGCTTACGTAGAAGAAACCGCGGCTGAAAACGGTATTAAAGAGCACATACGTTTTTTAACTCGTGTGGTAGATATAGATTGGCAAAGCGGTAAACACTATTGGCGGGTTACGTTAAAGTCAGAAGAGAGTGGGCAGCATGAGCACATTGCCGCCAGATGGATATTTAACGCTTCGGGTTATTATCGATACGATAAAGGTTATGCACCACATTTCAAAGGGCAATCACAATTTAACGGTCAGATTGTACATCCACAGCACTGGCCTGAAGATCTGGAATACGAAAACAAACGCGTAGTGGTAATCGGAAGCGGTGCAACGGCGGTAACGCTGGTTCCCGCACTAGCGAAAAGCGCATCGCACGTGACTATGCTGCAAAGAACGCCATCCTACGTATTGCCTGTTCCTGTAGATGACCCAATCGCAAAACAATTACGCGCGTGGTTTAGCGAGGATACAGCGTTTAAAGCTGCGCGTTGGTTTAACATAGCGAAACAGCGTTGGGTGTACGCATTTTGTCAGCGCTTTCCGCATCGTGCGCGCAAAATAATACGCAGTCTTAATGCAAAAATGTTACCAGAAGGGTATCCAGTAGATATACACTTTAACCCACCTTACAATCCTTGGGAGCAGCGACTGTGTGCAGTTCCGGGTGGAGATTTATTCGAGTCAATTTCGAAAGGTAAGACGTCGGTTGCAACAGATACTATAGAAACGTTTACTGAAACGGGCATTAAACTTGATTCGGGCCAGCATATTGAAGCAGATATTATAGTAACAGCCACTGGATTAAACCTTCTGCCTCTAGGAGGGATAGTGCCAAAAATTGATGGTGAAGCTGTTTCGCTTCCAGAATGTGTTACGTATAAAGGTATGTTACTCAGTGGCGTGCCTAATTTTGCTATCGCGGTGGGTTATACAGCTTCATCGTGGACACTAAAAATTGGCCTTCTATGTGAACATTTCACGCGATTGCTCAATCATATGGAAGAGCACGGCTTTACACAGTGTACACCTATAGCAGACCCAAATATGGAAACACAACCGTTGCTAAACTTTGGCGCTGGCTACATCCAACGCTCTTTAGAACAATTGCCACGTCAAGGCACGCAGTTTCCTTGGTCTATGTCGTTCAATTATGCACAAGACGTGAAGATTTTTCGGAAAGGTCGTGTAGACGATCCAGCGCTTAAGTTTGAATAGAAATTTTAATAGACGCACACTTACTTTTATTAAATCACGAGAGCTTTAAATGAGTTTAGCCCAGCATCATGAGCAATACGTAACGCTTAAAAGCGGTGATAGGTTTTGCTATGCCGAACATGGTGTCGGAAATACCGACACCATTGTACTCATTGTGGGTTTAGGTCTTCAGTTGGTTTATTGGCCAAACGCGCTTATTGAGCGTTTAGTTTCTAGTGGATTTCGCGTTATTTGCTTTGACAATCGTGATGCAGGAAGGTCAGTACGCAGCGACACACCGCATCCCAGCCTATTACAGCAGTTAAGAGGAAGGTCGCCGAAAGGTGCATATGGACTTGAACGGATGGCTGAAGATACTGCACAGTTGTTAGAGGCGCTAAATATATCAAGCGCACATATCGCAGGAATGTCTATGGGAGGGATGATTGCACAGACTCTTGCAAGTCTGCATCCTGAAAAAGTGATATCTATGACGTCTATTTTCTCGACGACAGGGAATCGCCGCGTAGGGCAACCCTCTTATTCAACGCTATGGCGAATGGCAAGAGCTAAAGCGCCAATGAACGAAAAAGACGCAGTAAAAAACTATCAGGCAATGATGACGCATATTGGCGATGTAGCTGCAAACGGAGCCGTAAATCAATGGCATCAGTACGCGCGTTTGGCATGGCAGCGAAATGGTGGCAAAAGTGATGCAAAAGCGATGTTCCGGCAAATCGGTGCTATTATGAAATCTGGGGACCGAACGCCAATGCTTCAAAATGTCAAAGCCCCAACATTAGTGATACACGGAGATGTTGATCACATGGTGCATCCCAGTGGCGGTGTTGCGACAGCCAGGGCTATATCAGGTGCTAAACATCAAATATTGCGCGGGTTGCGCCATCAAATTGATACCGTTCAATCACATCGGATAGCAGACAGTATTCTTGCTCATATTCACTTAAATGCAAACAAATAGCGCTTATGGTCGACGTTATCATTCATTTGCAGAATAAACGATTTCTTAGCATTTAGCGTAGAAGTAACCACGCAAATTTGGCACCTACTAGCGTCTATTAGTGCTTATTTGGATCGGGCTAAAATGAAACGAAAGCCTTGATGTACAAAAGCGATTACTCGAATCAATAATACCTGACTATTTTACTAGGTCTTATACTTGACCATTTTAGTCGGGTATGTGAAAATTCCCGCACTATAAAACGGCGGGAGAATCCAATGAAACTCACTTCGAAAGGGCGCTATGCGGTTACCGCAATGCTTGATGTCGCTTTGCATTCAAAGCGTGGTCCAGTGCCTCTTGCCGACATTTCAGAACGACAAGAAATTTCTTTATCTTACCTTGAACAGCTTTTTTCTCGATTGCGTAAAGAGCAATTAGTAGACAGTGTTCGCGGGCCTGGCGGCGGCTATTTGTTAGGCCGTGAAGCAAGCAAAATTGCGATAGGCGAAGTCATTCGCGCCGTCGACGAGTCCATTGATGCGACACGTTGCCAAGGACAAGCAGACTGTCAAGGCGGCGATCGCTGCCTAACGCACAGCTTGTGGCAAGACCTAAGTGATCGCATTGCGGCGTTTTTGAATTCAATTACGTTGGGCGAGTTAATGGCAAAGCGTGATGTGCAAGAGGTAGCCGACCGTCAAGACGGTAATGCATCACTTCGTCATATCACCAAAGATATCGAAGTTAGTATTCAACTTTAAATTGGTATTGAGTAACGCATGGCTTTATCAACACCCATTTATTTAGATTACGCAGCAACAACACCGGTAGACCCGAATGTGGCCGAGGCAATGGCAAAATGCCTAACGCTGGATGGCAACTTTGGTAACCCAGCTTCTCGTAGCTATCGCTTCGGCTGGATGGCAGAAGAAGCGGTTGATGTTGCTAGAAATCAAATCAGCGACGCGCTTAATTGCGACCCTAGAGAAATTGTTTTTACTTCGGGGGCCACTGAATCGAACAATCTTGCTATAAAAGGCGTCGCCCAAGGTTATGCCAATAAACGCAAACATATCATTACCGTTAACACCGAACATAAAGCGGTGTTGGATACCTGTGAGTTCTTACAAAGCCAAGGCTTTGAGGTTACCTATCTTGAAGTATTGCCAAACGGTTTAATTGATTTAAATGATCTCAAAAACGCGTTGCGCGACGACACTATTTTGGTGTCGGTGATGCATGTGAACAATGAACTTGGTGTTATCCAAGACATTCAAGCTATTGGCCAGCTTTGTCGTGACAAAGGCATTCTTTTTCATGTGGATGGTGCGCAAAGTGTGGGCAAAATTGCCATTGATTTAGGCGAGCTTCCTATAGATTTGCTGTCTATATCGGCGCACAAGATATACGGCCCGAAAGGTATGGGGGCACTATATGTGCGTCGCCGTCCCAAAATTAATCTGGTGGCACAAATTCATGGCGGGGGCCACGAGCGCGGCATGCGGTCGGGTACATTAGCCACCCACCAAATTGTTGGAATGGGTGAAGCCATCGCGCTAGCTTCTTCAAAAATAGAAGAGGATAGTGCGCGCATATTAGCGCTGCGTGAATCGCTGTGGCAGGGCCTTCAACAGCTCGACGATATCTATTTAAATGGGCACGCAACACAGCGTATCCCGGGTATTTTAAATGTGAGCTTTGCGGGTGTAGACGGTGAAAGCTTGATGATGGGTTTAAATGATATTGCTGTATCTTCAGGGTCGGCGTGTACATCAGCGAGTCTAGAGCCCTCGTATGTGCTGAAAGCGATTGGCCGCAGCAACGAATTGGCGCATGCAGGAATTAGATTCAGCGTGGGGCGTTTTACGACCCAAGAAGACATCGATTACGTAATACAAAAAGTAGTGGATGTAACCACAAGACTACGCCAAGCGGTTTCAGCATAAACGCCTATACCGTCGTTGAGCGCGGTTTTTTGTAGTAGGCAAAGCGTAGTTAGTGTTAGCGCATTCTTTTTTATTTTAGTGAATGTGGAAGAAAATTAATGCGCGTTTGAAGGAAATGGACCTTTAAGAAGCGTTTAAAACGCGTAAGTGGCCATAAATTAATGGCTGAATATTTGAGTGAAATAGTCGGGTATTATATACTACGGCACCAAAATTTTAGGCTGTCCGCAATGTAACTGGCAGTTTTGGCAACTCTTTTGGGCGTAAACCCAAATAAATGACGTTGTTGAAGTTGAAAGTCGATATAAATTACCAAGACCGTGGGGTGATTTATTTGCCAGTTAAATAGAAAGGTTAGTGGCAGCAAATGCAGGCAAACAAGTGAGATCCCAACATGAGTGAACAGATCGAACAGGCGTTAGAAAGAAAGTACGATGCGGGTTTCTATTCAGAAATCGAATCGGAAACGTTTGAAAGCGGCCTGGACGAGTCGGTTATCCGCCGCATATCAGCAATGAAAAACGAGCCTGAATGGATGCTTGAATGGCGTTTGAAGTCTTATCATGCATGGCTAAAAATGGAAGAGCCTGATTGGGCGCATGTCGACTATCCGAAAATCGATTATCAGGCCATTTCTTATTACTCGGCACCAAAGAGTATGAAAGATAAGCCTAAGTCGCTAGATGAAGTTGACCCTGAGCTACTTCGCACCTATGAAAAGCTGGGCATTCCTCTACACGAGCAGGAAATGCTGGCAGGCGTTGCGGTAGATGCGGTATTCGACTCGGTATCGGTTGTAACTACGTTCCGCGATAAGCTTGAAGAAGCGGGAGTGATCTTTTGCCCAATTTCTGAGGCAGTACAGAAGTACCCAGACCTTGTAAAGAAATACATCGGTTCGGTAGTGCCGCGCACAGATAACTATTTTGCTGCGCTTAATAGCGCTGTATTTACTGACGGTTCATTTGTTTATATTCCAAAAGGCACACGTTGCCCAATGGAGCTTTCTACTTATTTCCGTATTAACGAAATGAACACCGGTCAGTTCGAGCGTACCTTGATTGTTGCTGATGAAGGCAGCTATGTAAGCTACCTTGAAGGTTGTACCGCACCGCAGCGCGATGAAAACCAGCTGCATGCGGCAGTGGTTGAGCTAGTGGCAATGGACGATGCGCAAATTAAATACTCAACGGTACAGAACTGGTACCCGGGTGACGAGAACGGTAAAGGCGGTATCTACAACTTCGTGACAAAACGTGGTGTAGCGCATACCAATGCGAAAATCTCGTGGACGCAGGTTGAAACGGGCTCTGCCGTTACGTGGAAGTACCCAAGCTGTGTACTTAAAGGCGATAACAGTGTAGGTGAATTCTACTCAGTAGCGCTAACGCGCGGTCGCCAGCAGGCTGATACCGGTACTAAGATGATCCACGTGGGTAAAAATACCAAGTCGACCATTATCTCTAAAGGTATCTCAGCGGGTAACAGTAACAACGCCTATCGCGGGCTGGTTCAAATGGGCCCTCGCGCAGACGGAGCACGTAACTTCACCGAGTGTGACTCGCTACTTATCGGTGACAAATGTGGCGCGCACACATTCCCGTATATCGAAAGCCGCAACCCTTCAGCCATTGTTGAGCACGAAGCAACTACATCGAAGGTGAGCGACGAACAATTATTCCTGTGTCAGCAACGTGGCTTAGACACAGAAAAGGCCGTTTCTATGATTGTTAACGGTTTCTGTAAAGAAGTATTCAAAGAGCTGCCAATGGAATTTGCCGTAGAAGCCGGCAAGCTGCTCGAAATTAGTCTTGAAGGTTCAGTGGGGTAATCAATGCTTAGTATCAAGAATTTACATGCCAGCGTGGAAGAGAAAAACATCATTAAAGGTCTTAACCTTGAAGTTAAACCTGGTGAAGTACACGCTATCATGGGCCCCAACGGAGCCGGTAAAAGTACACTAGGCTACGTCCTATCTGGTCGTGATGGTTACGAAGTAAGCGAAGGCGAAGCCACGCTTAACGGTAAAGATCTACTAGAGCTTGAAGTAGAAGAGCGTGCCCGCGAAGGCCTTTTCCTTGCGTTTCAATACCCAGTTGAGATTCCTGGCGTAAGCAATATGGAATTCATGAAAGAGTCAGTTAACGCTATGCGCGAACAGCGCGGCGAAGCGCCATTAACTGCTGCTGAGTTTCTAAAGAAAGCAAAAGAAGCGTGTAAGCAAGTACAGCTTCCATTGGATTTCTTGAAGCGCGGTGTGAACGAAGGTTTCTCTGGCGGTGAGAAGAAGCGTAACGAAATCATGCAAATGATTTTGCTAGAGCCAACGCTTTGTATTCTTGATGAATCAGATTCTGGCCTTGACGTTGACGCGCTACAGGTTGTTGCCGACGGCGTTAACAGCCAGCGCGACGGTGAGCGTAGCTTCATCGTTGTTACCCACTACCAGCGTCTTTTAGACTACATCAAGCCTGACTTTGTTCACATTCTTGCCGACGGCAAAATTGTGAAAAGCGGTGACGCGTCACTAGCGCTAGAAGTAGAGAAGAGCGGATACGCGTTCCTAGGTAAAGCGTACGAGGAGGCTGAAGCATGAGTCAATGGCTAGAACAGGTCATTGATGCGGCGCAAATCTCCGATTACTTAGCGCCCGTGCGTCAGCAGGCCTTAGAAAAGTTAAAAGCTGATGGTTGGCCAGCCCGTAGAAACGAAAGCTGGCGCTTTACACCGTTAACGCCTGTAGAAAAGCGTGATGCAAAACAAGCGGTTCAGGCAGACAGTTTGCCGGTACCCGCTATCGATAACCTAAATGCTATCGACCTTGTATTTGTAGACGGTGTATTGGTTACGCAGGTTAACACGCTAGATGTGCCAGCCGGTATGAGTATTACCTCACTGAACAGTGATGATGCGGCTACCCAGCAAGCTATTAGCAGTGTGTATGGTCAAGTTAAACCAACTCGTCATATGTTTGGTCTAGTCAACGACGCGCTGTGCCAACACGGTATATTTATTAATGTTGAAGCAGGCGCGAAGATTGACACGCCAGTGCGCATTGTGAACATGGCGTCGCAAAATGTTGATGCTCATACCCGTGTGGTGGTGAAGGTCGGTGAAGGCGCAAGTGCTACTGTTATCGAGCAAGGTTTTGGCGATACGGAAAGTTTAACCACTGCGTTTGCTGAATATGACCTGGCTGATGATGCACATCTAGAGCACTATCGTTTTGCCATGTTTACTGGCAAAGCTAAGCAATTAGGCGGTAGCCACTTTAAGCTACATAACCGCACCACGCTTAACAGCACCATGGTGGGCTATGGCAGTGAGCTTTCCCGTTTAGATGTAGACATTCATCACGCCGGCGAATTTGCCGATGCGAAAATGAACGCCATTTATCTTCTGGCGGAAGGCGAGTTATTTGACCTTCACTCTACTATTGAGCACGCCATGCCTAATGGTACGACAGAAGAAAACGCGCGCGGAATTGTAGGCGATAAAGCACGTGCCGTGTTTAATGGTCGCATTCATATCCATCGTGACGCGCAAAAAACATTGGCTGAACTTAATAACCGCAACTTGTTGCTATCTCGCCGTGGTGTAATCAACACCAAGCCTGAGCTTGAAATTTATGCTGATGACGTAAAATGTGCGCACGGTGCAACGGTTGCTGAAATTGAAGAAGAAGCCTTGTATTACATGCTTACCCGCGGCGTTTCTCGCAGTAAAGCACTGGTAATGCTCAACTTTGGCTTCATTCAAGAGCTTATAAACGACGTGCCTAATGCGGCAGTCCGTGAATGGCTAGCACCAATTTTAAGTGAGCGCTTCGCCCAAATGGAGGTGAAATGAGCTTAGACGTTGCAGCACTTCGTGCCCAGTTTCCTATTTTATCTAAAACGGTAGACGGCAAGCCGCTGGTATACCTAGATAACGCGGCAACAACGCAAAAACCTCAGGCCGTTATCGACGCTTTAGTCGATTTTTATACGGGGACGAATGCAAACGTGCACCGCGGTGCGCACCATTTATCGGATGAAGCCACGCGCCGCTACGAAAATGCACGTACCAGCGTCGCAAAGTTTATTAACGCGAATGCGCGTGAAGAAGTCATTTGGACGTCAGGCACCACAGAAGCCATCAATATAGTCGCCAATGGTCTTAGACAGCTTCTAAGCGAAGGTGACGAAGTGATGGTGACTGAGCTTGAGCACCACGCAAACTTGGTGACTTGGCAGCAAGCGTGTCGCCGCTCTGGTGCAACGCTCAATGTGGTGCCTATTTTTGACAGCGGAGAGTTAGACGTAGACGCTTTCGATAGACTGCTGTCTGAAAACACTAAGCTGGTGGCGTTTCCTCACGTATCGAATGCATTAGGAACGGTTAACCCAATTAAACTGCTGACTGAAAAAGCGAAAGCGGTTGGTGCATGGGTGCTGGTTGATGGTGCTCAAGGCATTGCTCACGGCGGTGTTGACGTACAAGACATTGGCTGCGATTTTTACGCATTTTCAGGCCACAAGCTATTTGGTCCAACGGGCATTGGCTGTTTGTGGGGTAAAAAAGAGGTGCTAGAAACCTGGCCTGTTTGGCAGGTGGGCGGCGAGATGATTAAAGACGTGACCTACCATGAAGCCACATGGGGTGCATTGCCAAATCGTTTAGAAGCCGGTACGCCAAACATCGCAGGTGCCATTGGTATGGGCGCTGCAGTAGATTGGTTTAGTGCCCTTGATGTCAATGCTTTGCATGAACATGAACAAAAGCTGCTTGCCTATGCTACCGAGCAGGCCGAAGCGTTTGACGGTATGCGGATAATCGGTACGGCACCTAACAAGGTAGGCGTGCTGAGCTTTCTGCTGGAAGGCGCGCACCCGGCGGACGTGGGCTTCATTCTTGATAGACAAGGCGTTGCAATTCGTACCGGTGATAACTGTGCACAGCCGCTAATGAAGCGCCTTGGTATACCGGGTACTGCCCGTGCGTCGTTCTCAATTTACAATACGCTTGAAGAAGTAGACAGCCTATTTGCTGCGCTTAAAAAAGCAAAAATGATGTTGGCCTAAGGAGGCATTATGAGTGTGGAAACTTTCGTACCTAGTACAAAACTCGTTTCGCTAACTGACAGTGCCGTTAAGCATTTCGAAAGTAAGCTTAAAGACAAGCCAGGTCAGTTAATTCGTTTATCGACAAAAGTAAGCGGCTGTACAGGTTACGCCTATGTGCTTGATTTCGCAGATAGTGCGCAAGCCGATGACGAAATTGTTGAAATTTCGCCAGTACTTAACGTAGCCGTGGCTGCAGATGCCACCGACCTACTGCGTAATACTGAAATTGATTACGTTACAGAAGGTGTGAACGGCGTCATTAAATACAACAACCCGAACGTGGTTGATGAGTGCGGATGCGGTGAAAGCTTTAACGTTGGCTAAGTGCCACGTCAAAGGCCATCAGTGGTAGAACAAAGAGTACTAAGTAGCTTATGAAGCAAAAAATGGTGACCACCGAGCGCGACTGTAAAGCGCGCTTGGTTCCAGCGGGCAATCCTACCGTGATCCCTGAAGGCGAGTTTGTGAATATCACCCAAGAGCTCGGTGGTAACTATACGGTAACGTGGCGTGGCAACATGTACCGCATCGATGGTACTGATGCAGGTGCTATTGGCCGAAAAGCGATGACATTGAGCTTTGACGCGCCAGAAGATGGCAATATTAGCGAACAGCAAGTGTGGGACGCTTTAGAAACTATCTTTGACCCTGAGATCCCTATCAATCTCGTATCCCTTGGTCTTATCTACAAAGTGGAAATTGATCAAGATACTAGCAGCGTCAATATTGATATGACCCTGACCGCACCAGGCTGCGGCATGGGCCCAGTATTGGTTGGCGACGTTGAATACCGCGTTGCCATGGTTCCCCATGTTAAAAACGTCAACGTAGAGCTTGTATTCGACCCTGCATGGTCCCGTGATATGATGAGTGAAGAAGCACAGCTTGAAGCAGGCCTGTTCTTCTAATCATCCACACAGTGAAATTTAATCACACAATTTTTCAAACAAATTAAGCGGAAATAGCAATGCAACTACCTAGCAGTGACGAAATTATTGATGATTTAGCGTTCTTCGACGATTGGGAACAGCGTTATCAGTACATCATTGATTTAGGGAAATCTATTCCGGGCTTGCCTGAAGATGCTAAAACACCCGAGCGTTTGGTCAAAGGGTGTCAGAGCAGCGTTTGGCTGGTGGAGTCTTACGACGGCAATAAAATCAACTTTGACGTAGACAGCGATGCAGTTATCGTTCAAGGGCTGCTTGCGTTAGTACTTGCCGCTTATAATGACAAAACGCCAACAGATATTTTGGCGTTTGATATCGACGGCTATTTTGAAGCACTAGACCTAGAGCGTCATATAACGCCAACCCGCGGCAATGGCTTACGCGCCATTGTGGGTAAAATTCAAGAATTAGCAAAAGCCAACGCTTAACTTTTTAAGCGTTGGTTTCTTTAAGCCGTTTTAGGGTTTCATAGTAAAGGCAGTGGGGCAGGTGAGTCCTCGATAATTAGTTCTGTGCAAAATAATCTGTACGCTGTCATCATATTGTCATCGCCAACAGGCTAACCTTTCTCTACATTTGCGCATAAAAACAGTACTTTATATCTGATTTGATAAAGGCTCTGGTCAAGCTGCTATTTATTGCCTATAATTCGCGGCCAAAATTTTAAAGATACACACACTATTTGTTTGGAGAGAGAACATGGCTCTTGAGCGTACTTTTTCGATTATCAAGCCTGATGCGGTAGCTAAAAACGTAATCGGTGCAATTTACAACCGTTTCGAATCTGCAGGTCTTCGCATCGTGGCATCTAAGATGATCCACATGAGCAAAGAGCAAGCAGAAGGCTTTTATGCAGAACACAAAGAGCGTCCTTTCTTCGGCGCACTTGTAGACTTCATGACGTCTGGTCCTGTTATGGTTCAAGTACTAGAAGGCGAAAACGCAGTTCTAGCTAACCGTGAAATCATGGGCGCAACTAACCCAGCTGATGCAGCTGCAGGTACACTGCGTTCAGACTACGCTGCGTCAATCGACGAAAACGCAGTTCACGGTTCTGACGCACCTGAGTCAGCAGCACGTGAAATTGCTTACTTCTTCTCTGAAGAAGAAATCTGCCCACGTACTCGCTAAGATTACGTAGGTAGAATTAACGGGGCTATAAGCCCCGTTTTTTGTTTCTGAGCGTCTGAGCACGCTTTATGCTGCTTTGCTCGGCGCTCATTTAGGCAAGCTAAACCACGCTTCTCGCGCATTGCCTAAAGCGCGCTCAGTCACTCAGAAGAAAGATACACGCTTTGTGCCGCTTTGCTCGGCGCTCATTTAGGCAAGCTAAACCACGCTTCTCGCGCATTGCCTAAAGCGCGCTCAGTCACTCAGAAGAAAGATTCACGCTTTATGCTGCTTTGCTCGGCGCTCATTTAGACGAGCTAAACCACGCTTCTCGCGCATTGCCAAACTTAACGTTTCTCTGCGTTAAATCGGCTTTTTCTCAAATCTCATCTGTGGTAAAATCCGCGCAAATTTTAATCAGCGCTTTTCTTTTTCTTAAATGTCGTTCAAGACATAGTCGAATCGCTGGTTTTTACACCGTATTCAGTAGTAAGAGGGGCATCCCTCGAAGGTAAAAGGGTCATCTTATTCATGGCAAAAACTAACTTATTAAACTTAAATCGCGAAGGCTTGCGCAATTTCTTCAAAGAAATGGGCGAGAAACCGTTTCGTGCCGATCAGGTGATGAAATGGATTTACCAGCACGGTATCAGCGATTTCGAGGAAATGAGTAACCTCAATAAAAACCTTCGCGCGATGCTCATTGAAAATTGCGAAATTAAAGCGCCTGAAATTGCATACTTTCAAGAAGCGAGCGACGGCACTATTAAGTTTGCACTTACCCTTGAAGGTGGTCAGGAAGTTGAATCTGTTTGGATCCCAGAAACTGACCGTGCAACGCTTTGCGTGTCATCACAGGTAGGTTGCGCGCTAGAGTGTACTTTCTGTTCAACCGCGCAGCAGGGGTTTAACCGTAACCTAAGTGTAAGTGAAATTATTGGTCAGGTATGGCGTGTAGCTACTTTCCTTGGTCTTTCAAAAGACTCAAGCAAACGCCCTATCACTAACGTAGTAATGATGGGTATGGGTGAGCCACTGCTTAACCTTAAAAACGTTGTACCAGCAATGGATATTATGCTGGACGATTTCGGTTTCGGCCTGTCTAAACGCCGCGTTACGCTAAGTACATCGGGCGTGGTTCCAGCGCTAGATATGTTGGGTGACCAAATAGACGTAGCTTTAGCTATTTCATTACACGCACCCACCGATGAGTTGCGCAACGAAATCGTGCCTATCAATAAGAAGTACAATATCGAAGCCTTCTTAGCGGGCGTACGTCGTTATCTGGCCAAATCTAAAGCGAACCAAGGCCGTGTAACGGTAGAATACGTTATGCTTTCAAACATCAATGACAGCACTGAACAAGCGCACCAGTTGGCAAAGGTATTGAAAGACACACCTAGTAAAATAAACTTAATACCATTTAACCCTTACCCAGGTTCGCCTTATACATGTTCAAGCAATTCGCGTATTGATAGATTCGCAAAAGTGCTTATGGAATATGGGTTTACAACCGTTGTGCGTAAAACGCGAGGTGATGATATAGACGCAGCATGCGGTCAATTAGTGGGTGATGTGGTAGACAGAACGAAAAGAATGTTAAAAAAACAGGTGAAGGGCGAAGCAATTTCAGTAAAAATGGCCCAATAATCATTAAGATATTAGGGTAAGACTATGGTTGCGGGATTGCGAACGTCACTTAAAATTGGCTTTTTAAGCGCGATTATTTTCACTTCTGGCTGTGTCAGTAATAGCCAGTCAGGGTTGTATGGCGGTAACTTCGATCACGAAGAAGCCGCCAAAACACGCATGTCCCTTGGTCTTACCTACCTTCAAAATAACAACTACACGCAGGCAAAAAAGAACCTCGACAAAGCGCTTGAGTTTAATCCACGCTCTGCAGACGTTCAGTTTGCGATGGCATATTACTATCAGCTGGTGGGGGATAACCTTCGAGCGGAAGAGTACTATGAAACTGCTATCGACCTAGCGCCTAACAATGGCGATATTGCCAACAGTTATGGCGCGTTTAAGTGCCAAAACGGCGAATACGAAAAAGCCAAAGCGTATTTCTTTGATGCTATAAATAACAGGCTTTACGCTAACGCAGCGCAAACCTACGAGAACTTGGCATTGTGCGCGCAAAGTCAAGGTAAGCTAGATGAAGCGATCGGCTATTTTCAAGACGCATTAAAACATCAGCCTGCTAGGGGCAAAAGCCTGTTCTTACTCAGTGAACTTTACACGGTTTCAGAACAGTGGGAACTTGCTGAATCTACGTTACGAAAATACGAACGTGTTGCCAAAGTTACGCCTGATTCATTGTGGTTAGCTTATGAAATAGCCAAAGGGAAAGGGGACTTAGAGACTGCAAAGGGTTATGGCGAAATGATGATGTCATTGTTCCCTGAAAGTGAGCTTACTAAACGTTACTTAGTGCAACGTGAAAGTATGCAAAACAGAGTGGTTAAAACTGTCAAATCTACACAGCCAAACGATTCTGAAACACAAATAAGCGAAAACCAAGCAAATACCGATGGGCTTGCACAAACATCATCAAATGATAAAGAAAATGAAAAGAGCGTCGCCCAAGACAACGACGCTCAGCGTCAATCTCAGAGCAATAACACCGACAACGCTCCTACAGCCACAGCTAACACACCAGAAAAAGCACAAAATACTGAATTATCTGTGCAAAGTGATAAATTCCATGTAGTAAAAGAAGGTGAAAACTTATATCGTATTTCTTTATTGCACAATATCAAAATGGCAACACTGCAAGAGTGGAATAACCTTGAAAATACTGGCGCTATTATTGCTGGTCAGACGCTTTGGTTAGTACCACCGAGTATGCAGGAGGAATAAGGTTTAATGGTGTCGGAAGAAAAAGCGAATCAAGAAGTTACTTCGCAACAACAAGAAAACACGCCAAGTCCAGGGGCAATGCTAAAAGCGCGCCGTGAAACGCTAGGTTTGTCTCAACAAGATATTGCTGATAAATTATTTTTGAAAGCTAAACAAATCAATGATTTAGAAAATGATGTCATTGATGAAAAGTCTTCGGTGACTTTTACAAAAGGATACGTGAGAAATTATGCCAAGCAATTAGGCATGAATTCTCAAGAAGTTATAGAGGCATTCGAACGCTTCCACAATCAAACATCTGTACCGTCTTCAGAGAAATTACAGAGCTTTTCAAAGCGTGTCGCAAAACAGACACACGATGACAGGTGGATGATGGTAACTTATGTTATTTTACTTCTTATCATTGCCGCCGTTGTCGTTTGGTGGTATCAACAGCCTAGTGACGACACGGTAGCTGAACTGCCACTTAGTGAGGCTGTTAAGCGAGAAGCCGCTAATACGCCTGTCCCATCGGCGGGCACAGATACTGACAGTGTAACTACTGACGCCTCGCCCTCGCAGGGTGATACGGCTGGAAACAATCAGCTAGACACGGGCGTGAGCAATAGTACAAGCTCAGAAACCAGCGGTGCGTTCAGCGACCAAGATAGTGGTTTTAACCAAGACGGTAGCTTGAATGATGGTGCAATCTCAGCACCCGATACAGAGGTAAATGATAGCAATAACCTAACCGCTCTGGTTAACTCTGCGAGTAGTAACGAACCCCAACCCAACCTTAATGTGAATAGTCAGTCTGATGCAGCGCCAATTGCTATGGTTTTCACTTTCGACGATGACTGTTGGGTTAATATAAAAGACGCGTCTGGAGAAGCTATTGCCTATGGGGTAAAGCTAAAAGGACGAGTTATGGAAATTCAAGGCGTTCCTCCTGTTGAAGTTACGCTCGGTGCACCGGATAATGTGCGCATATCAGTTAACGGCGAGTCTGTTGATATTTCTTCATACCAAAACGGTAAAACAGCTCGCTTCACACTTCCTTTATAGGTAATTAGATGTTTGCAGAAAGCCCTATTAAGCGCAGAAAGTCTACGCGTATTAATGTAGGTAACGTCCCCATTGGTGATGGCGCTCCCATTGCTGTTCAATCTATGACGAATACGCGGACCACTGATGTGGCAGCGACCGTCGATCAAATAAACCGTATTGTTGCAGTGGGTGGGGAGATCGTTCGAGTATCTGTGCCCACGATGGAAGCGGCTGAAGCATTTAAAGAAATTAAAAAGCAGGTGAGTGTGCCACTCGTTGCAGACATTCATTTCGACTACCGTATCGCACTTAAGGTTGCTGAATACGGCGTAGATTGTCTGCGTATTAACCCAGGTAATATAGGTAATATGGAGCGTGTGCGCTCTGTGGTCGATTGTGCAAAAGACAAAAATATTCCTATTCGCATTGGTGTGAACGGTGGCTCGTTAGAAAAAGACTTACAAGAGAAGTACGGTGAGCCAACGCCAGAAGCGCTGGTTGAATCCGCAATGCGTCATGTGGATATTCTCGACAAACTTAACTTTGATCAATTCAAAGTCAGCGTTAAAGCGTCAGATGTTTTCTTAGCTGTTGGCGCCTATCGTTTATTGGCACAAAAAATAGACCAGCCGCTTCACTTAGGTATTACCGAAGCAGGTGGTCAGCGCGCCGGCGCCGTGAAGAGTGCAGTTGGCTTAGGTATGCTATTGGCTGAAGGTATTGGTGATACGTTGCGCGTATCGTTAGCCGCTGATCCGGTGGAAGAAATCAAGGTAGGCTTTGATATTCTGAAGTCACTGCGTATTCGCTCGCGCGGTATAAACTTTATTGCTTGCCCGAGTTGTTCACGACAAGAATTCGATGTAATCGGCACAGTGAATGCTCTTGAGCAGCGATTGGAAGATATTCTTACGCCAATGGATGTCTCTATCATCGGTTGCGTGGTTAACGGCCCAGGCGAAGCAGAAGTGTCTGATTTGGGCCTCACTGGCGCACGTAACATGAGCGGCCTATATGAAGACGGTAAGCGCGTTAAAGAACGTCTTCCTAACGACGATCTAGTGGATAAGCTTGAAGCTAAGATTCGCGCCAAAGCATCGCGTATGAGTGAACAAAATAAAATTCAGGTCTCGGTTAAAGACTGAGACATTTTTTGTTCATTGTTGTTTATTCCCAAAGCCCCTATAATGCGGGGCTTTTCACTATTTAGCAGTATGAGAATTTCACGTGGCTAAGACTATTCAGGCAATTCGAGGCATGAATGACTGCCTACCGGAGATTTCCGGTACATGGCAGAAGGTAGAATCTGTACTTCGTCAGGTTGTGGCGAGTTATGGTTACCAGGAAATACGTACTCCCATCGTTGAAAGCACCGACTTGTTCAAGCGCTCTATCGGTGAAGTTACCGATATCGTTGAAAAAGAAATGTATACCTTCGAAGATAGAAATGGCGACAGCTTAACGCTACGTCCAGAAGGTACGGCAAGTTGCGTGCGCGCAGGAAACGAGCACGGCTTATTGTACAACCAGCAGCAACGCCTGTGGTACATGGGGCCAATGTTCCGTCATGAACGTCCACAAAAAGGGCGTTATCGCCAGTTCCATCAGTTCGGTGTAGAGACCTACGGTATGGACGGCCCTGACATCGACTTAGAAGTGATTCTTCTTAGTGCACGCTTTTGGAAAGCTTTTGGTATTGAGCAGCACGTAAAACTTCAAATCAATACCTTAGGTTCAAATGAAGCGCGTGCTGCATATCGCGATACGCTGGTTGATTTCTTAAAACAGCGTGCAGACCAGCTCGACGAAGATTCACTGCGACGACTTGAAACGAATCCACTTCGCGTACTCGATTCAAAGAACCCTGATGTTCAAGCTGCTATTGCCGATGCGCCAGCGCTAATCGATCATCTTGATGAAGAATCTAAAGTACATTTTGAAACCTTGTGTTCGCGCTTAACGCAAGCAGGTATTGAGTTTGAAATTAATCCTCGACTAGTGCGCGGATTAGATTACTACAACCGTACTGTGTTTGAGTGGGTGACAGATAGCTTGGGAGCCCAAGGTACAGTGTGTGCTGGAGGCCGTTACGATGGCTTGGTAGAGCAACTCGGGGGCAAAGCAACGCCTGCGGTTGGTTTTGCTATGGGTATTGAACGTTTGGTACTGTTGCTGACCACGTTAACCGAAGAAGGTCAGGACTCAAGTTTCGCAGACGTTTACGTAACGGCGATGGGCGAAGAGGCACAGTCATACGCTATTGAGGTAGCAGAGCATCTTCGAAATACGCTTCCTAATACACGCATAATGATGCACTGTGGCGGCGGCAATTTTAAAAAACAACTAAAGCGTGCAGATAAAACAGGCGCACGTTTAGCGCTGCTTTTAGGCAATGACGAAATGCAGTCTCGCGAAGTAGGTGTTAAACCACTGCGCGATGGTCAAGAACAAGTTACAGTCAGCTTCGATACCTTATCTGATAAGGTTGCAGAGATGCTGAGCGCAAAATAAAAAGAGGACATCATGGAACAGTTCGCAACAGAAGAACAACAAGTAGAAGCGATTAAACGTTTTTGGAAAGAGCACGGTACTGCAATTATTGTCGGTGCAGCGCTTGGTCTAGGTGGCCTTTGGGGCTGGAGAGCGTATTCAGAGGCGCAAATTGAAACTAAAGAAGCGGCATCGGTTGCCTATCAAAATGCCGTAGAGACTTTTGGTACCGAAGGCAGTGACGCAAAAGTTAAAGCTTTTATCGAAGAGAACAAAGACAGTGGTTATGCAAGCATCGCTAGTCTTCTTGCTGCTAAGCAAGCGGTAGATGCCGGTGATTTAGACGCTGCAGCTTCTCACCTAAATAGCGTAGTAACCTTTGCCGAAAATGACGAATTGAAAGTACTTGCCTCACTTCGTTTGTCGCGTGTGCAAATTGAAATGAACCAGCTGGACGCGGCGTTGTCTACGCTTAGCAATGTAACAAACGACGCATTTGCAGCAGAAGTTTCTGAATTAAAAGGCGATGTGTATCAAAAACAAGGCAAGTTTGATGATGCTCGCTTAGCTTATTCAAATGCGTTAGAAAAAAATGCCAACAATCCGCTTTTACAAATGAAGTTAGATAACCTATCGGTATCTGCTGCGCAATAAGCGAAAGCCTTAGGGCTGGTATAAATAATAAAGAGGTACGCAATTTGTTTCACAACACGTGTGGCCGTAAAGGTCGATTTGCTCGCACGATAGGTATGGCACTCGCGGTGTCTATCACAATGTCTGGCTGCTCAACTATTTCAGACTGGTTTGCAGATGACGAAGAATTAGAGATTCGTCGTTTAAAGCCTATTGAGGCTAAATTCACACCTAAATTAGTGTGGGATCGCGATATTGGTGATGGCGTTAATCATTACTTCTCTCGTCTTCGCCCTGTTTATGCCTATGACAAGCTTTATGCTGCCGATCGCCATGGCGCCGTTGTCGCGATGGACCCTGAGTCGGGTAAAGTGTTGTGGGAGAAAGATTTCGCACAGTTTCGCTCTGAGGGCATGCTAAGCTCAGTCACTAATTTGTGGCGTAGCGGTGAGACTGCACGTATTGGTGGTATCGCCGTAGCAGACAGACACGTATTCATTGGTACAGAAAACGGCTATGTAGCTGCAATGGATGCGGAAACCGGAGAGATGGTTTGGGATGCGTCTGTCCCCGGTGAGATTTTAGCGGCTCCGGCTGCTGATGAAGGCATCTTAGTGGTTAACACGGGTGCTGGTAGCTTATTTGGTTTCAATACCCGCACTGGTGAACAGTTGTGGAGACACGAAGGTGATACTCCTCCGCTAACACTACGTGGTATTTCTGGCCCAATCGCATCTAACGGTGGTGCTATCATCGGCACACCTACAGGTAAAATTCAGGTTAATCTTATCGAAACAGGTGTACTTGCGTGGGAAACGGTAATTGCAACGCCTTCTGGTGCAACAGAGTTAGAGCGTATTGTTGATATCGACACAACGCCTGTTTTATTTGGCGGCACGGTTTACACGGTTTCTTACAACGGAACATTAGCTGCTGTAGAGTTACGTTCAGGTCGTGTAATTTGGAAACGTGAATATGCATCGTTTCGCAATTTGAATATCGACGGCAATAAAATTTTTGTTGTAGACAACAACTCTAATGTTTACGCCCTTGATAGACGAAACGGCGTAGAGCTTTGGTCTCAAGGTTCACTTAAGCATCGTTCATTAACGGCTGCTACTCCAGTAGGCGACCATGTGGTTGTTGGTGATAACTGGGGCTTTCTACACTGGATTGAACAAGAAACAGGTGAAGTTGTTGCACGCCTAGATGTTGGCGGCGATGACGAAGATGATTCAATCTATGCTGCGCCGTTGAAGGTTGATGATAAGATTATAGCGGTAACACGAAATGGCGTAATAGCGTCGGTGCAAGTTCCAAAGTAACAGGAACGTTTCGCTAAAATTTAAACAGAAAAGGCGCTTAAAGCGCCT